>NZ_JBCOAB010000021.1:0-59370 GCF_040227035.1 Clostridium sp. RTP31139st1_H3_RTP31139_211217 | reverse complement strand
GTATAAAGAGCGGTGAATCTCCACCAGTAAGTGAGAAACTAAAAGAGCGGTGAATCTCCACCAGTAAGCGAGAAACTAAAAGAGCGGTGAATCTCCACCAGTAAGCGAGAAACTAAAAGAGTGAAAAAAGTAATCAAAATTGATTACTTTTTTTTTATAAGGGGAGAATGGGAATGAGAATATATATAGTTAAAGAGGATTATATAAATTATCTAAAGAAATTTGATGATAATATTAGAGATAATAAAAATGAATCACGTCCATATATAGGGATATTATTAGAAGTTAATGGGATGAATTATATAGCTCCGTTGGCATCACCTAAAGAAAAACATAAATCTATGAAGAATAATATAGATTTTTTTAAATTGGAGAATGGAGATTTAGGTGTTATAAATTTAAATAATATGATACCAGTACATAAAGAAAATATAGTAGAGTATAATTTTGAAGAAAGACATAATCGTAAATATTCAATATTATTAACAAAGCAAATAAGATTTATAAATAAAAATGAAGATGTAATTAAAAATAAAGCTAATAAATTATATAATAAGGTTATAAGTGGAAGAAGCTTTATAGCTAAAAGATGTGTTAATTTTGAACTTATAGAAAAAAAAGCTTTAGAATATAATTCAGATATTAGAGAAGCAGCAGTAACAAAAACTGTAGGAATAAAAGATATTGTTAAAGATGCTTCAAAAAAAGCTGATGAACATAATAAAAAAAAAGAAAAGATTTAAAAGTTCATAAAGATATATATAGGTAAGCGATTTGTATATTAATTTAATATATAAATCGCTTATTTTTACAATTATATGTAAAATAATGGTACAATATTAGTGTAATATTACAAGTAAGTGTGAGGTGTAAAAATGGAATGGAACAGAAATAATTTAATAAAAATAGTTGAATTTATAAATAAAGAGTTGAATAATGGAAAACCAATGGTGAAAATCGAAAAAGAATCATTTGGAGAAAATGAACGAGTAATTCATAAAAGACTTATTAGATTAGGATATAAAAAGATAGATAATCAGTATGTATTACAAAATGATATTACAAGTAATATTACTAAAAAAGAAGCAAATACCCAAAGAGAAGATAGTAAGAATTTTAAAGATGAAGTAAATAATGAAAGACTATTATTATTATTAGATAATTTAGATGAAATTTTATCATTAATTAATAAAAAGAATTCAAACAATATTACAAGTAATATTACGGGAGTGAGAAGTAATATAAATGATGTAAGATCATTTAGGATAGATACTGGAATTTATGAAGAGATAAAAAAATTATCTTATAAAAGCAATGAAACTATTGGAGAAATAATAAATATTGCTTTAGAACAATATTTAAAAAATTTATAAAACAATGGTATATCAATTTTTGAAATATATTAAATTGATATACCGTTGATATAACAATTAATATTTGAATTTGAATTGATATACCAATGCTATATCAATTATTTTTAGTTGCAAAATTGATATAGCATTGACATAACAATTTTTATGTGTTACTATATAAATATAGTAATTAGGAAATAAAAAAAGAGGTGTAAAAATGGAGAAAAATATTATTAATCAAGAATCTCAAATAATAGGAGCAGATATTGGGCGTGGATATACAAAAGGTTATACAGTTTACAATGGAGAAGCTAGTGAATGTTGCTTTAAATCAATAGTTAGTCTAGGAAGAGAAATAGATTTTGATGACTATAAAGATCCGATATATTTAGAAGTTGAAGGAGAAGAATATTTTGCTGGTATATTAGCTGAAGTAGAAGGTTATTCTCCAACTTCTAATAATATGGAATCTAAGATTACGTTAACTGCTGAAAAATTATTATATGCATTATTAGATAAGTTAGCAGTAGCTAATAGTGTTAAACTTGTATTAGGAGTTCCAAATAAATCTTATAATAAAAGAACTTTAACAGAAGTGATAGAAGCTTATAAGGGTAAAACAGTAAAGATAATGAATAATATAACTAAATGTTATAAGAAAGTTTTCATAGAAGATATATCAATATTTAGAGAGTCAGATGCAGCATTATTTTGGGAATTAAGAGATAGAACAACTACTAATAAACCTATTGGAATGGTAACTGTAGGTTTTAGAACTACAGAATTTACATACTTTGATAAGGGAATGAAGTTTAATGATAAAAAATCTAAATCGCTTGAATTAGGAAATAAGACAGCTCTTGAATATGTGCAAAGAGAATTAAATGATAAATATAATTTATCTAAAGAGTTATTTGAAATAGATAGTAATACTGGTGATTATGATAAATTAAAGGAAAAAGGATACAGAATACTTTCAGAAAAAGTAGCTCAAGAAGTTGATAGTTATTGGGTTAATACTGAAGAAATGGATATTTATTTTGGTGGAGGAACTACTCAAAGAATGAAAATATATAATGGTACTTTAGTAGAAGCACCACAAATGGCAACTGCTAAAGGTCTTTACATTGTGGGTACAAAAGTCTTTAAATAAGGAGATACTAAAATGGCGAAGATAAGTAAGACCTATACAATAGAAGAAGAAACTTTAAACATTGTTAGGGAAAATAAAGAGGATAGAAACCTTTCAAGTGATTCAGCTAGTTTAGAAAGAATAGTATTAGAATGGGCAGTTCTAAAAGGGAATAATAATGGAACAAGTAACGTACATTCCAATATAGATATTAATAAAATAGTAGAAAAAGTACTAGATAGGTTACAAGAAGATAATAAAAAAAAATGTGAAGAAATATCTGTAGATAAGGAAAATACTGATTATGAGAACTCTATTAATGAGTTATTAAATGATATACCTGATTAGTTAAAATATAAAAAGATGAGTAATATATACTATTACTCATCTTTTCTTATATAATCAGAAAGTTTACCAAGAACTTTACCTAATATATGAACATTAATATCTTTATATATTTGAACTTGGTGTATTGGGTTAGTGCTTTGAGGGGTTAAAATAATTTCATTAGGAGAGAAATTGATTTTTTTGCAAGTAGCTTCATCATCAATTACAGCAATAACAATATCATCATTATTAACTAAATTTGTACTTTCAATTAATATTAAATCACCAGGGGGATAGATTTTATTCATACTATCTCCTTTAACTTCAAGAATAAAATAATTTTTAGAAGGACATAGGATATTGGAAGGGATTTTATAAGTGTTTATTATTTCTTCGTAAGCATAACAAGGATTCCCAGCAGATACTTTTCCAATTAGGTTTATAGATCTATAGTCAATACTTTTTTCATTAGTTTTAAGTTCACTAGTATTAGGTGAGATTTCATCACTAATCTCTACATCTTGATCAGTATAAAGATTTATATACTTAATTAGATTATCAATTTCTTTAATTTTTTTTGGAATTTCATAATTAATTAGGGATAAACATTTTCTTTTTTTATTCTCCAATTCAAATAAGATATTTTTACGCATATCTAAATTAATATCCTTAATTTTTTCATCATAATTAATATCATTTGAAATTTTGTTTTGAATATCCTTCAAAAATTTATCATTGTTGCTAAGGTTTTCAGTCAAGAGTTTATCTATTTCAACGTTAAGGAAATCGGAAATTTTTATTAAAACATCTATACCAGGCTCTCGGCGACCATTTTCATAGTTAGAATATGAGCTAGGATTTAATTTTAAGTGATTTGCTATTTCTTTTTGGCTGATATTTAAAGAACTCCTTATATATTTTAGATTTTCACAAAAGTAATTCTTTTTCAAAAAAAAATCACTCCTTTCTATCAATAGAATAATAGCAAAATAGAACAAAAAACAGAAAAAGTTTCAATATGAATAAAATAACAAAAAGATAAACGTTTCATATTGACATAAAATGTTGAAATTGATATTATATTGTTGTAATAAGACAAAAATATAAGTAGATAATTAAATTTGTCCAACTAAATGGGTTGGGGCAACTATGTAAAAGTTTAGAGGTGTTTTGAGAAAATTTAAAAGGAAAGACTTGAAGAAATGTTAAAAGAAAAGTGTTCCCAGGGGACATGAAATAATAATGGATAGATTTAATATAAGAAAATATAAAAAAGATGAGTGATATGAAAATTATTACTCATCTTTTTTGTTGTGTGAAATTTCATTTGTTAAATCTTCATTATAAATATTGTTTATAAAATTTAAAAGAGAATCTATTTCAGATATTTTAACATCAATTTCACTTAATATAGTTTTTTTCTTTTCTTCATAAAATCTTTTATTTTTTAAAAGTTTTTCTTTTAAGTCAGAATAGTTAAATTCATTTAAATTTACACTAATTCTTGGTTCTTCAGATATAATAGTATCTATTTTACTTTTGACAACAGTATTAATTCTACTTTTTAAAAGATCATCAATTGAACAATTAAAAAAACTAGATATTTTTATTAAAATTTCAATATTTGGCTCGCTTATTCCATTTTCGTAATTTGAATAGCGAGATCTTGTTATGCCTAGGGCTTTTGATAGATCATTTTGGCTATAATCATTATCTATTCTTAGGCTTTTTATATTGTTAGCAAAAGTAGATTTCATATAATCACCTCATTCATAATAGTGTATACATTTATTTAGACATAAAAATAAAGCATATTCATAGCATGACAAGAAAATAATCTTGTCGTCAAAACTTCTGTTGACAAAATACTTGTCAAATGATAATATATATTTAAATTAGTTAAATATGGTAATTGAAAATAAAAATGTCCAACTAAATGGGTTGGGGCAACTATATATATTTGGAGGTATTAATTATGGTATTGGATTTGAGAGATAAAATTATGATTGAAAAATTATATTTAGCTGGAGTAGATGCTAAAGAAATATCTCGTAGAATTGGCAAGAGTGTTGATGCTATTAGAAAATATATACAGAGAAATTTAAAAGATTTAAAAGAAAAACATGAAGCTGAAAAGGAAAGAACAAGATAGGTTTTAAGAAAAACTAAGTGGGAGTGTTCGCAAGAAATTTCAAATAGTAATTTTGCAAAATTTAATAGATCTATTTATAAACAAGCAAGGAATGGAGATTTAATACTAGATAGAAAAGTAGCACCAGTAGTTACATTTGATACGCCTACAAGAATTACAAAATAAAAATAAATTTGGTATAATATTGCTAAAACAGAGGATAAATTAAAGATATTGAGGAAATAAAGGTAAAAAAGTGTTCCCGAGGAACACAAATTTATAAGGAGGTAAATTGATGAATTTAGAAAAAATAAAAAAAATATTAAAGAGTAAAAAAGGAATTGTGGCAAGTGGAGTAATAGTAGGAACTATAGTTATTGGAATTATTGGTGGAGTGTTAGTTAATGGAGCAAGTAAATCAAATGATATAGCAGAAAATAACAAACCAGTTATCAATAATAAAAAAGAAGATAATAAAAAAGATAAAGATGAATCAGTAGTATCAAAAGAAAATAATAATGCTGAAGATAAAAAAGAGGAAGTGAAAGAAACTGAATCTAATATCAATATGCCTGAAAATAGTACAAGCAGTAATGATATAAATATCAATAATACTAATAAAAATAATAGCCAATCTAGTAGTAGCAATGCTAATAGTAATACTAGCAATAACAATAGTAGTAATACTAGCAGTAACACTAATAGTAATACTAGCAGTAACACTAATAGTAATACTAGCAGTAACACTAATAGTAACACTTCAAATGGAAGTACTCATACTCATAGTTGGAACCCTATAATTGAACAAGTTCACCATGATGAGGTAGGTCATTGGGAAGATGTAGTTGTAACACCAGCTTGGACAGAGAGTATCCCAGTTTATGAGGAAAGGGAAGTTGCTATATGTAATGGTTGTGGTGCAGATATAACAAGTAATATAGACAAGCATATGACAGATAATATATTAGCAGGTAATATGGCTTGTACTGGTTGGCATACAGACTACAAGCAAATTCAAGTAGGTACAAACAATGTTAACCACCCAGCAGTAACAGAGAAGAAATGGGTAGTAGATAAAGCAGCTTGGACAGAAACAGTTACAGTTGGTCATAGTTGTAGTTGTGGAGCAACTAAGTAATATAAAAAAATTTATAGTATGTATTATTAAAGTGCCTAGAAACTAGGCACTTTTTAATTGTTATTTTTTAGTAAAGGAGCAATTATTAATGAAAAATGATAGGGGGAATATAATTTTATCTAAAAGTGATATACAACAATTGAGAATGGCTTATAATAATAAAAATATTTCTGATTATTACTTAAATTTTGATGTAGCCAATATTATGAAATATGAGAACCTTAGTAAAGAAAAGGCTATAAATAAAATATTAAGACTATTAAATGATTAAATAAAGAAAGTGTTCCCGAGGAACACTTTTAAATCTAATTATGTAACATAAAGAACTTCAACTATTAAATAGTTGGAGTTTTTTAATTGCATAATTTAAAAAGTTGATGGGGGGGAGAAAAATTAATTACAGTTTTTTATCTGAAATAAAAAGTTAAGGAGGGAAACTTAGTGAGGAAACTCAAAAGAATTTTAAGCTTGTTTTTAGTGAGTATTTTAGTTGTAGGAAATGTTCAAGCCATACCAGCAGAAGCATCTAATATAACGAAGCTAGAAATAAAAGTTAAAGGGGAAGGTGAAGTTATTATTGATGATGGAAGTTCTAAATATTCTTTAGGAAATAAAGATGTTTTTAGAGCAGATTGTACAGTAGATACTAATTTAAGAATAACTGCTACACCGAATGAAGGATATTTTATATCATCTATTGATGGTATAGAGAATGATGGAGTAATAAATGGAAATAGTAAAATTTATGATGTTAATCTAAAAGAAAATGCTAATTCTATAATTATTAATTTCACAGAAAATCCAAAAGAAGAAATTAAAGATGAAATAGTTCAATCAGATGTGATTCAAGAAGAAATACAAGATACATCAAATGAAATAGATACTAATGAGAAAAAGCCACAAGAAGAGAATAAAGTAGATAAGATACTTAATGAGTATCTTGAAGGTATATATGATTCTGAAGAAGCTTTGAATTTTAGAAAAGAACTTGTTTCTAAGCATAAGTTAGAAGATAAGGTAGATGAAAACTTCTTTTTTAAAGATGAATATATAAACAAGCTTATTGATTTAGAAACTATAGGTGATTGTATTGTTTTAGTAGATATATCAAAGAAAGATTTAGCTTTAGATTATCTTCAAGATGAAAATGTAGATCCAATTTTAGAAAGTCTGAATAATTTAAATCCTATTAGAACTAGATTGAGAAGATCATTATCTTTTATGGCAGCTAGAACTGGAATGACTGTTACTAATCATGGTAACTTAACTTACTATGAGGGTGGGATTCTTATGGGTAGGTCAGATATGTTTAGTATAAATGGACGTACAGCTTTTTGTGCTGATCACTCTAAGGTATCACCAGGAACTGGGGTAAGAATACTTAGCACTTCGGTTGAAGGTAATTCTGATATAAGAAAGATATTGTATTATGGTTTTGAAGGACCAGGACAAATAGGTGGTTGGGCATCTAATGGTTTAAGAATTGCGACTGCAATGGCTATTTCTGAAGTAAGACATGGTGATGGTAAAAACTTAGGTAGAAGATTACTTAATCAAGTAAGAGGTTTACCTGAACCACCATCTTCATTTACTGCATATATTGCTGATACAGAAGGAAGCTCTTATCAAGATTTAGCATTTTGGATGTATAATCCAAAAGGTTCATTACAAATATCTAAATCATCTGCCGATCCATCAATAACGAATGGAAATAATTATTATAATATAACTGGTGCAGAATATGGGGTATTTACAGGATCTAATGCTACAGGTCAAGTAGCAACTCTTGTTATAGGTTCTAATGGTTGGTCACAAGAAATTCAATTAGATTCAGGAACTTATTATATTAAAGAAACCAAAGCACCTAAGGGATATGCATTAGATGGAAATATATATCCGATAACAGTTAATTCGGGTAGTAAGTCAACTAAAGCATTTACAGATAGACCTCAGCTTGACCCAGTTGTGGTTGCTCTTAGAAAGGTGGATGCTGATACAGGTACAGATAGACCTCAAGGTAGTGGTTCTTTAGAAGATGCACATTTCACATTTAAATTTTATGCAGGTGAGTATGCAGATGGAGTTAATCCATCAGATTTAGGGGTTTCTCCTACTAGAAGTTGGGTTATGAAAACAGGAAGCAATGGTGTTGCTTTATTCAATGATGCTCATAAAGTATCAGGTGATGCTTTTTGGTATACAAGTTTTGGGGCTCCAGCTCTACCACTAGGAACTTTAACAATACAAGAAACTAAAGCTCCTACAGGTTATAAGCTAAATCCTGAAGTGTTTGTTAGAAGAATAACTCCTAATGGAACAGCAGAAGGGGTAAATACTTATAATGAACCAGTAATAAAAGAAGATTCCTTAGATTTTACTATAAGAAAAGTACAAGAAGGAACACATATATTACTACCTAATGTAAAGTTTAGACATACAAAACCTAACGGAACAACTGAAGAATTAACAACTAATCCAAATGGAGAAATAGTAATTAAGGGGTTAGAGCAAGGAACACATAAAATAATAGAAATATCAACTACTGAAGGATTTGAAGTAAATCCAAATGAGTTTGTTTTTGAAGTTACATCAAGTAATACAATAAGAGTAATATCTAATACTACTAATATGGGAATGAGCTATGTAGAATCAGAAGGCAATGGGGTATTGACAGTAGAAAATAGTTTAAGACCTTTTCAATTAAAAGTAGTTAAGGTTAATGATAAGAATACACCATTAAAAGGTGCTGAATTTACTTTATATTCTGATAGAGAATGTAGAAATGAAATAAGTAAGGCAGTTTCTAACGAAAAAGGAGAATTATTCTTTGATGGGTTAAAAGTTGGAACTCAATATTACTTTAAAGAAACAAAAGCACCTGAAGGTTATAGAATACCTGTAGATTCAAATGGAAATGTTCATGTATATGAAGTAGTTACTGAATCTCAACCATCAAATGGTATTTTTAACTTTACAATAGATGGAGTTAAGTATAATGCTAATTCTACAAATGGTGATATTCATATAGAAGGAAATAAAAATGATAGAGTAATCAGCGTTAAAGTAGTTAATTACATAACTATGAAACTACCAAGTACAGGATCAGGAATGATGATACCTATATTAGTAGTTGGTATGTCTTTAATGGGGGTTGCAATTATAATGAGTAGAAAATCTAAGAAAGAAAATAAGAGATAGGTTATAGGGGGATAGTCAAATGGCAAGACATAAAATATTAAAATCTGTATTATCATATGCATTAGTTGCGGGAGTTTTAGCAACGAGTACATTACCAAGTGTAATGGCTCATGCAGAAACTAGAAATGAAAGTGCTGCTACAACTTATGCTTTTGTAAATAAAAATACACCAGGAGGTGTAGCAAATTTTGGTCGTGGAAGTGCTTCAATTACTATTGAAGGTAATAACACAAGTCAAACTTTAGTTGGTAAAAAGTTCAATGTGTACAAGCTATTCAATGCTCAAAATTCTACTGGTTTAGAATCTATAAATTATACAATGAATCCAGATTATGCACCAGCATTAAAAAATGTTGTTGGTAAGAAATTAAACAAAGAAGCTAGTAAAGTAACAGAATATGAAATTATAGATTATATTCAATCTTTAAACAACAATAAAGTTGAAGGTGCTAATGCTGAACAAACTTTAGAAGGAAGATATAGTGAGTTTAGATATTTTGTTGAAGAGTTAAGAAACGAGATAGTGAAATTAAAAATTAAATCTGATGTTGTAACAGTTACAGAAGTTAAGTCAAATAACAGTATAGAATTAACAGGGTTAGATTATGGATATTATATAGTAGATGAAGTATCTAATGTTTCAGGTTCTCATTCAGCGGGATCTTTATGTATGGTAAATACGGCTAATCCTAATGCATCAGTTCAAGTAAAATCTGATTATCCATCAGTTATCAAGAAGATAAAAGAAGATGATAATGTAGATGCAGTTGGAAATGATGGTTGGAACGATATAGGGGATTATGAAATAGGACAAACTGTACCTTTCAAATTTGAGTCAAATGTACCAAATATGAATGGTTATCATACTTATTATTATGCTTGGCATGATAAAATGGACGAAGCTTTAACATTTAATAATAATTCAGTAGGTATTAAAATAAGTGATTCTACAGGAAAATCATATACATTACAAAATAGTGAGTTTAATGTAGTTGAAAATCCAGGAAAAGATGAAACTTTCAAGGTAGAAATTGTTGATTTAAAGGCAATAGTTGATAGAGAGTTTAATAATAAGAATGATTTAAATGAAAATGTTTATGGGCAAAAAGTAGAATTAACATTCAATGCTACTTTAAATGATAAAGCAGCTAATGATACTGGTAGACCAGGATTTGAAAATGATGTTAAATTAGAGTTTTCAAATAATCCTGATGGTGATGGAGAAACTGATAGAGGGGAAACTCCTTGGGATACTGTAGTTTGCTTCACTTATAAAATCAATGGTTTAAAGATAAATGACCATGATTTAAAACTAGAAAATGCTAAATTTAGATTATACTCTGATAAAGAGTGCAAAAATGAAGTATATGTAAAGAAAGCTGAAAGTGGATATATAGTAATCAATAGAGATAGTGTTCAAGGTGGTGTACCAAGTGATGCAGTAGAAATGGTTTCTGATGCAGAAGGGGTATTCACAATTATTGGATTAGACCAAGGTACTTATTGGTTAAAGGAAACTGGTGCTCCTGATGGATATAGACCAATATTAGATCCAATAGAAATAAATATAATTCCTACTTTCACAGAAAACAGAAATGTTTATGTAAAAGGTGATGGAGCAACTGATAAAACTCTTAAAACTTTAGAAGCAACTGCCAATATAAAAACTTTTTGGGATGGAATATTTAATGAGAATAATCAACCATTAGATACTAATGTTGATGATGGATCTCTTAACATAACTGTAATAAATAAGGTTGGTAGCAAACTACCTGTAACTGGTTCGGGTGCAACTATAGCATTAATTGGTTTAGGCTCAACATTAATGACAGGAGCATTAGCAGTATCAAGAAAAAAGAGTAAAAAGTAAAAAAGCTTATATAAATAAAGACAATGGAAAGTGAGTGTTGATATGGATGGGAGAAATGTTATTCGTAAGATAATATTTATAATTGGATTTCTAATATGTATATATCCTTTAGGTAGTAGTATTATAGAAAGTTTTTATCAGAGAGAAGCTATAGCAACTTACGAAAATGCAGTTAATAATATAGATAGAGCAGAATTAGAACTAGAGTACAATAAAGCTGAAGAATATAATTCAGCTTTATTTAATTACAAAAATAATATATTAAATACTAATTCAATTAGTGTTTTAGGTGAAGAAAGCTATAATAATATTCTTGATATGGGAAATGGAATAATGGGAAGCATTGAAATTCCTAAAATAAATGTTAATCTTCCTATATATCATGGGACATCTGATGAAGTGCTTTCAGTAGGCGTAGGACATGTTTACAACAGTAGTTTACCTATAGGGGGAATTAATACTAGAAGCGTTCTAACAGGGCATAGAGGACTTCCTAATGCGAAATTATTCACTCGTTTAGATGAAATAGTTGAAGGCGATTTATTCTTCGTTAGAATACAAGATAAAACATTAGCTTATAAAGTGAATAATATTGAAGTTATTGAGCCTGAAGATATAGATGCAGTAAATATTATTGAAGGTAAAGATTTAGTATCTTTAATAACGTGTACTCCTTATGGAATTAACACTCACAGATTAGTTGTTACGGGTGAAAGAGTTCCTTATGAACCATCTGAATATGAGAGTATTGAATCAAATAGAATGTCTAATAGAGAAATACTATTTGCTAGTATTCCTTTTATATTTTTAACTTTAGCAGTAGTTTTAAAACTAAGTGATAAAAGAAGAAAGGAGAGAGAAGGGCATGAAGTTAAGGAAGATTAATTATATATTAGCTATGGCTTTATTAGTATCTTCTATATCAGCATCAGCAGTTAATGTTTATGCTGATACTATTAATAATATCAATAGTAGAGCTATAATAACTGATTCTGTTGTAATAGATAAAGAAGATAGTGGAAGTACATTAGTGCCAGGAGATATACTTGAAGAAGTAAAAAGTGGAACTGGTAGTATTACAATAACTTTATCTGATACTGAAGATAATAGAGATAAAGGTAATGTGAAATTTGGATTATCTAAAGTAGCTGATGTTATAAATGGAGAATATAAAGTATTAACTCAATATGAAGCAGTAAATATAGATTTAAATAATATAAAAACTGCTACAGATTTGGAATTAGCAGCTAACTTATTTAAGAAGGTAGTAAGTACAGATAATATATTAACAACTGATAAAAATGGAAAATGTACTATAGATGATTTAGATGTAGGAGTATATTTGCTATATGCAACAGATATTTCAAACTATGAAAACATAACACCATTTTTAGTATCAATTCCATCTTGGAATGAAGCTGATAAAACTATGTCTTATGACATAAATGTTATTCCCAAACATACTAAGATTATAGAAGAAGAAAAACCTAAAGTACCAGCAACAGGATATGATAATAAAGCTTATTTATATCTAGGGGTAGGGACTTGTTTATTAATAGGTAGCAGTATTTTATTTTTTGGAGTAGGGAAGAAAAAGAAAAAATGCGAAAAGTAATAGCAAGTATATTATTAATAGTATCAATAGTGTTTCTATATAAGGGGTTTGTTGAATTTAGATATATGATATCAAATAAAGCTAAAAATCAAAGTCTTAGAGAAGTAGCAACAAGTGAAGTTGTTAATGATCCATTAGATAGAATTATAGACTTTGAGAAATTAAACAGTATAAATAAAGATATAAAGGCATGGATTTATGTTCCTGGAACAAAAATTGATTATCCTATATTGGTTGGAGAGTCTGATGAAGAATATCTATATAATGATATGAATAAAGAATATACTCCTTTAGGTTCAATATTTTCTTATAGTGGAACAAACTTTACAAAAGGGAATACATTTATTTTTGGGCATAATATGGCTAGTAGTCAAATGTTCGGTGAACTTAGAAAATATATAGATAAAGATTTTTTGAAAGAGCATAGATATTTATATATTTATACGGAAAGAAAAGCTATGAAGTGTGATATATTTTCAATTTTTATAACAAATGAAAATGATGATATATTTAATGGAGAATATGAACTTGGAACGGTAGAGTATGTATCGTTAATTGAAGAGTTAAATAAAAGAAATAAGTATAGTGAATATAGTTTAGAGGAATCAAGTATTAATTATTCAACAAGCCAAATATTTAACTTAATAACTTGTTATGGAGCTGAAGGTACAACTGAAAGATTAGTTGTAAATGGAATAGTAGAAGAAGAAAAAATAAGATAAATAATAATATAAGGGTGTTCCCTGGGAACACCTTTTTATTATTCAGTAAATTAAATAAAGCAAGTATTTTAATGCTTATTTTATTTAATTTACTCAATCAAAGTAATATAAAAAAGGAGGATTTGTATGTTTTTAATGTTGGTAGTTTTATTTTTATTAGGGTTTTCAGCATTTGCTTGTGCAATTGTTGGAACGAGAGCTGGTAAAAGGCGATACGATTAATTAATATTTTTTTAGAAAGGATATACGATAGGGGTCAAATAAGTAAAATAAATTTATTTTATTTATTATTATAAGATGTATGGAAGTTAAAAAATATTATAGATAATTTTAAAAGTGTTCCCGAGGAACACTTTTGTTATGGAGGTTTTTGAAGTGGATAGAACAGAAATTTCAATAGGAGTAAGATTAATGAGGGAAACATTAATTGACTTAGAGAGATATATAGTAAGTGAAGGATTGCATAGATATAGGATAAAACCTTCACAAGTAGCAACAATGATTGTAAAGGATTGGTTAAATAAACCTATTTTAGATAAATCTAAATTGATATATGGAAGAATTAACAATGAGCCTAAGATAAGTAGATTAACAGTAAAACTTTTAGAGGAAGAAAATATTAAACTTTACGAAATATATGTTAAAGAATATATAAGAGAGTGTTCATCTGTTAACGTGCTAATATACAATATAATTTTACAATTTTTAGAGAATAAAGGAACACTAAGTATATTAGATGAATTAAAATAGGTTTGTAATATTACAAGCAATTTATCAAAGGTATAGTAATATTAGAAAAATTTTTCAAAGTGTAAAGGGTGTTCCCGAAGGACATCTTTTTATAAATATTTTACAAAAGAACTTCTGACAGGCAATAGCCGAGAGTTTTTTTGCGAGAGGAGGTGAGTGTATGCTAGGAGATGAAGTAGGAAATAAAGCAATAGGGGTTACTGTAAAAGCATCACAGATTACAGCTAAATTAGTATTAGAGGTGATTAGATCTATAGCAAATGATAAATATAAGGTTGTTAATGGAAAGCAGAGTTTAAAAGAGTTGAACAAAAAGGGAAAAGCTTTAGAAAATGTAAATATAGATAAAGCTGATTTAAAAGCAATTCAAAGGCAGCTAAAAAAAGATGGAATTGATTTTGCAATAAAAAAGGATTCTTATAATGAAGTTTTCAACCTATATTTTAAGGGGCAAGACATCAGCCAAATTGAAAAAATATTTAAGGATTATGCAAGTAAAAATTTTAAGGATTTTAAGAGAGATGAAAGAAAGGAAGTTAAGGAGGTTGTAAAAGAAGCTAAAGTAAAAGCTGAAGAGCATAATAAGGAAGTAGAGCTTAATAAAAATGAAAAACAATTTGTTAAAGATAGAGGGGATAGATAATGAAAAAAGAAAAATTAATATTCACTTCTATAGCATCAATAATAGTATTTTATATATTTAATAGAATAGCTTTTTTGTATCAAAGTTTAGAAGGGGATATACTTACCAAAATTAATTTTATTATGGATAATTTGAGTAAATCTATCCTGGAAAACATATTTTTTATAGATAAAACACCAGAATCCATATTGATAGGTCTAGTTGGATTGATAGGTGTTTTTTTAGTGGTTTTATATAATTCTTTTACAAGAAATAATAGATTAGAAGGTAAGGAGCATGGTTCAGCAGAATGGGGAAGTGCGACTGATATAAAACCTTTTATAGATAAGAATTATGAAAAAAATATGTTACTAACTGAAAGTGAAAGAATATCAATAGATACAAGAAAAACATTGCGAAATAATAATATTCTTGTTGTAGGTGGTTCAGGTTCGGGGAAAACAAGATTTTTTGTTAAACCTAATTTAATGCAGTTACACACATCTTATGTAATAACTGATCCTAAAGGGACTTTATTACCTGAATGTGGAAAGATGTTATTGGATGCAGATTATAATTTAAAGTATTTCAATACAATAGATTTCTCTAAATCTATGCACTATAACCCGTTTGAATATATAAGAAAAGAAAAAGATATTTTAAAATTAGTAAACACAATAATATTAAATACTAGTGGAGAAGGTGAAAAATGCAAAGAGGACTTTTGGATAAAAGCTGAAAGATTGTTATATCAAGCTTTAGTAGGATATATATATTATGAATTACCCAAAGAAGATAGAAATTTTAGCACTTTACTGTATTTATTAAATCAAATGGAAGCTAAAGAGGATAATGAAGAATTTAAAAATCCTATAGATATAATATTTGAAGATTTAGAAAGTAAAGATGAAGGTCATTTTGCAGTAAGACAATATAAAAAATATAAACAAGCTGCTGGTAAAACAGCTAAATCAATATTAATTAGTTGTGGTGCTAGGTTATCACCTTTTGATATTAAAGAGCTTAGAGAAATAACAGAGTATGATGAACTAGAACTAGATACTTTGGGAGATAACAAACAAGCTTTATTTATTATTATAGATGATACAGATAGTACATTTAATTTTTTAGTTGCTATTTTATATACTCAAATGTTTAATGTCCTATGTAATAAAGCAGATAACGAGTATAAAGGAAGATTACCAGTTCATGTTAGATGTCTTTTAGATGAGTTTGCTAATATAGGTCAAATTCCTTCATTTGAAAAATTAATAGCAACTGTAAGAAGTAGAGAGATATCAGTAGTTCCTATAGTTCAAAATATGGCTCAAATAAAAGGATTGTATAAAGAACAAGCGGGAACTATTGTAGGTAACTGTGATACTACCCTATTCTTAGGAAGTGGGGAAGAAGAAACACAAAAATCTATATCAGCTAGAGTAGGTAAAACAACTATTGACCATACTGCAATAAATATAAGTAAAGGGCAATCAGGAAGTTTATCATTAAATAATCAAATTATAGCAAGGGATTTAATAACGCCAGCAGAAGTTGGGTTGCTAAAGACAGATGAATGTTTACTTTTTATAAGAGGAGTAAAGCCTTTTAAATCAAAGAAATTTAAAATAGAAAAGCATAAAAGATATAAGGAATTAGCTGATTATAGTGAAGATAATAGATATGATGTTTTAAAAGAAAAAAATAAAGATATTTTAGATGAAAAAACTGAAATTAAAGAAATTGAATTAACTGAAGAAATAAATAATTTAGTATAAAAAAGGAGAGATAAAAATGGACGTAATGAATCAAGTTTTACAAATAATAATTAAGTTCTGTACTATAGGTGGAGGACTTTGGTGTGTTTGGGGAGTAATTGTTTTAGCAGGAGCATTAAAGGATAAAAATGGACCAGCTTTACAAGGTGGGATATGGCAAATAGTAGGTGGAGGAATGATAGTTGTAGCTGCACAATTATTTTCATCTGTTGTTGGCTAAAAAAATTAAAAGTATTTAATAGGAGGATATTATGGAAGAATGGATTGTAAATACGATAATAAACATGATTACGAATGTTACATCTGTTGGGAGTGATCTAATAAAAACTCCTGAAGAATTCAATGCCACAATCTATACAGGGATTTTAAACATTCAAAAAAATATAATAACTCCAATAGCATTAGTAATTCTAGCAATATTTTTATTGCTAGAATTGCAAAGTATAACCACAAGAACAGACACTATGGGTGAAAGGGGATTTGAAATCCCCTTTAAAATAATGATTAAGTTTATAATATGTAAAACTGCGTTAGATATGACACCTTTAATTTTATCAGCAATATTCAATGTATCGCAAGAAATTATTGTAGGTATAAACGGAATATTTTCAGGGAGTGGAGGACTTGATATTGGAAGTGCTAGAGAAACAATAGAGCAGTTGGTTAGTAATGCAGATTTTTTAGAGAAAGTTTTAATTATGATAAATGTAGTTATAATAAATACTATTTCGTTTATTAGCAATATATTAATAACTGCAATAATATATGGAAGAATGATAGAAATGTATGTCTTTATAGGAATAGCACCATTACCTATGGCTACTATACCTAATGCAGAGCAGAGTTCAATTGCAAAAAACTTTTTAAAATCTTTTACTGCGGTATCTATACAAGGAGTTTTGATGTGTATTTCAATTGCAATAATGGGAATTTTATTTAGTGGAATAGTAACAATAGATCCTTCAAATATAGATTCAACAAATTTATTGAGTTTGTTATGGGAATGTACTGGATATTCAATTATAACAGTATTTGCATTATTAAGTAGTGGTAAATGGGCTAAGTCAATTTGCAATGCTATGTAAGGGGGAACTAGAATGTCAGTAGAAGTAAGAATACCTAAAGAGATAACAGAATATCAAGAAAAAATAATGTTTGGTTTAAGTGTTAGACAGTTGGTATGTTCACTTATTGCAATTGTTATAAGTGTACCAAGTTATATTTTTTTAATGAATAAAATAGGACAAGAATTAACTGGATATATAGTAATAATAGAAGTTGTGCCATTAATAGCAATAGGTTACTTGAAACCAAAAGGATTAAAATTTGAAAAAGTTTTGATAATGTTTTTGAAACATCAATTTGGAAAATCAAAAAGGAATTACAAGACAGTAGTTCAAGTTGATTTATTGGAAGGAGGATATGAAAGTGATATTAAGAAAAAAACAACCCAAAAGTCAATTAGAAGAAAGGTTAAAGAAGAAAGAGAATATAAAGGCTTTGAACCAAGCAAAAAAGATAGAGAAAGAAAATTCAAAGAAATTAAGAAACAAATTAAAGGGGCAAAACGAGATTTCAGACAGAGAAAGAAAGGTAGATAAAAACTTTCTTAAATCTTTAAAAGTTCCAGCAACAGTTCAAAACACTATAAGATATAATAGAATGTTTGAAGATGGAGTTTGTGATGTTGAGGGTGGAATATATTCAAAAACTATAAAATTTTCAGATATAAATTATCAAATTGCTAAAAGAGATGATCAAATAGATATATTCTCTAGGTACTGTGAGTTCTTAAATTATTTTGATCCAAGTATTAATGTTCAAATTACTATAAATAATAGAAGAATAGACCAGGAGGATTTTAAAAAGAGAATTTTATTATATACGCCTAAAAAGGATGATGGATTGAATAAATATAGGTATGAGTATAATCAGATGCTTATAGATAAGGCTTTAAAAGGGCAAAATGGTATAATAAGAGAGAAATATCTTACTTTCTCTTGCGAAGCAAGTAACTATGAACAGGGAGTACAAGTTTTATCAAGAATAGAGGCTGATGTACAAGCAAACATGAAAAGATTAGGGTGTATAAACTCGGTTCTTTCAGGAAGTGAAAGATGTGAATTTATACACTCTATTTTTAATCCTGATGAACCATATAAATTTGAATATGAATACTTACTTGAAAATAGTTTAAGTACAAAAGATTTTATAGCACCCGATAGTTTTGACTTTAAAGATAAGAGAAGTTTTGAATTTGGCAATAGATATGGACAAGTTGTATATTTAAAAGATTTACCTTCTGATTTATCTGATAAGCTATTAAGTGAACTTTCAGACTTAAATTGCGATTTAACAATTAATCTACATATAAATAGAGTTTCACAAGATAAAGCTTTGGATTTAGTTAAGAGTAAAATTGCATTTATGGAACAACAAAAAATAGATGAACAGAAAAAAGCTATAAAAGCTGGATATGATCCCGAGATGATACCGCATGAACTTAAATTTAGTTTACTTGAAGCTAATGAATTATTAGATGATTTATTAAATAAAAATCAAGGTATGTTTAAAAATACAATTTTAATATTTACTTCAGGAAAAACAAAGGAAGAGTTAGAAGAAAATATTTATCAAATATCATCAATTTGCAGAAAGAACAATTGTAAAATAGGATATTTAGATTATCTTCAGGAGGAAGGGATTAATTCAACTTTAATTCTAGGGAAAAATTATGTTGATATAAAGAGAACATTAACTACTGCTTCTACAGGTATATTTGTTCCTTTTACCACTCAAGAATTGTTCCATAATAATGGGACTTATTATGGGTGTAATTCATTAAGTAAGAATTTGATTTTAGTAAATAGAAAAAATCTTAAAACTGCAAATGGATTTATTTTAGGTTCTTCAGGTTCGGGAAAATCTTTAGCAGCTAAAAGAGAAATTGCAAATGTACTTTTAAGTACAAATGATGATGTAATAGTAATAGATCCTGAAAGAGAATATACTCCATTAGCTAAGGGAATTGATAATGATGTTAAAACTAATGGTTTTTATGGAGAAGTAATAAAAATATCTGCTGGAAGTAATAATTTTATTAATCCATTTGATATAAATTTAGATTATGCAGACGATGATAACCCAATATCATTAAAATCAGAGTTTATATTATCTTTATGTGAAATACTTATAGGGGGAAGATATGGATTATCTTCAGCTCATAAAACTATAATAGACAGAACTGTTTTATTAACTTATGAAAAATATTTTAATAACCCTAAGAAGGAAGATGTACCAACATTAAAAACATTTTATAGTAATTTAGTAGAACAACCAGAGCCTGAAGCAAATGATTTAGCACTTGCTTTAGAGATTTATATAAATGGTAGTTTAAGTGTATTTTCACATCATACCAATATAGATATTAATAATAGATTTGTAGTATTCGATACTAAAGATTTAGGTAAGCAGTTAAATACTATAGGAATGTTAGTGGTGTTAGACCAAATATGGAATAGGATAACTCAAAATAGAAAAATAGGTAGAAGAACTTGGATATATATAGATGAAATATACTTACTTTTCAAAAATGAATATTCAGATAACTATTTATTTGAATTATGGAAAAGAGCAAGAAAGTGGGGAGCCATTCCAACTGGAATAACTCAAAATGTTGAAGATTTATTACGAAGTGATAATGCAAGAAGTATGTTATCCAATAGTGAGTTTATATATATGTTAAATCAGGCTTCTTCTGATAGAGATGAACTGGCACATTTATTAAATATATCAGACCAACAATTAAACTATGTTACTAATTCAGATCCAGGACATGGATTGATATTTGCAGGAAATGCAATAATACCATTTGAAGATGATTTCCCTAAGAAAACAGAACTTTACAAAATGCTTACTACTAAGATTGAAGAAGTAACAGCGGGTGTTTAATGAGTATAATAAAAAATGGTTCAAGGGACTTAGTTAAGAATAAAGAAAGCACTTCTATATATGGAAGTGCTTCTTTTAAATTAGAAGGAAAAAGTATTATTAAAGATAGTGAGTATAATACGGAAATAAATAAGTCTTTTGTTAATAGATCTACTAGTGAGCAATCTTTAGATAAAGTTATAAATAATGAAAGAATTTATAAAGGGAATAATGAATCTTTAAATAAACCTCAATATTTTAAAAATGGATATGGAGATACTGGTAGTAGAAGAGAACTAATAAGTAGGATTGAATACCCATATAAAAGTAGTCAATATACAAGAGCAACAATAAAAAGAGAAGAAAGAATTAATGATAGAACTTACTCTTTGTTGAATGGAAAAGAAAATAATTATAAAGCAAGAAAAAATAGTCTTATAGATGATAAAAGAATAGATTCTATAATAAAAATAAAGGAAGTTGATACAAGAGGTAATAGTTTAAGAAAAAATAATATTACAAGTAATATTACTAAAAGAAGTGAATCAGTAATAAGAGAAAATGGATTTAAAAATAGTGCTAACTATGTAAATTCTAAGCTTGATGGGATAATAAGAGTAAGAGAAGAAAGAGTATCTGAAACAATAATAAAAAGAGATATATCTGAAACAATAATAAAAAACAATATACCTAATATAAAGAATTATGATATACAAGGAAATAGAAGAAAGAGTTTAAATATAGTAAGAAATGATAAATTAAAAGCAAAAGGAAGATATACTAATTTAATAGAGGATTTAAAATATACTAGAAGTGTAAATTTTTCAAGAGTAAAAAAGGAGTTCTTTAAAGCTAGGTATATAAGGACAATAGTAGACAATGGAATTGATAATTTAAATAGTTCAGATAATGATTATGGAAATACTTTAGCAAAAGAAAAAATGTATAGAATTGTATCAGCTCCAAGAGATTTAATAAGAGCTGGAAGAAGTTTGAAGAGAGCTTATAATGGAGCAAGGTATGTAAAAGATGTATCAAAGAATTTAAAAAACATTTCTGACATAAAGTCAATTAAACTAAAAAGAATTGTTGGAAAAGGAATAACAACTAGCTTAATAAATGAGGTTAATTCATTAAAAGGAAATGAAAATATAGGAATACAAAGCATTGTAAAAACTAAAGATACATTAGTTACTACTAAAAATACTTTAAGGTATAGTGCGAAAGCTACTAAGAAAGCAACTAAATTAACTAAAAATACTTTTGATTATGGAGCAAGAGGAATAAAACAGGTAAAGAAATTCACAAAGTTTGGTTATGATGCTGGAAAAAAACTAACTATTATGGCTACAAAACTTTTCTCTAATCCAGTAGTATTGAAGGTATTAGCTGTATTAGGAGCAGTAGTAGTGGCATTAAGTTTAATAGGAAGTATATTTATAGGGTTTATAAGTATTTTTATTGGAGAAAATTCAAATATAGATTTTGCAGTTCCTAATGAAGAACAAAGAGCATTTATATTAAAATTAGTTCCAATAGCTCAAGATAATTACAATGATTACGGGATTTTTCCATCAGTAACAATAGCACAAGCTATACATGAATCAGCGTGGGGAAAATCTGACCTTTCAGTAAAAGCTAATAATTTATTTGGAGTAAAAGCTGATAGTAGTTGGAAGGGACAAACTATTGATATGCCAACACAAGAACATATAAATGGAAGTAATATTACTGTAATGGCAAAGTGGAGGAAATATGATAGTTTTGAGGATTCAGTAAAGGATCATGGAAAGTTCTTAAAGGAAAATCCAAGATATGAGCAATCAGGGGTTTTTAAAGCCAAAGATTATAAGGAACAAGCTTATGCAATTAGAATGGCTGGATATGCAACAGATCCACAATATGCAAGTTTAATTTGTAATATTATAGAGTCATATTCATTAAATATTTATGATTTTAAAGTAGGCGATGGAAATAAAGTAGTTGAAAGAGCTATCACAACGGGTATGAGTATTGTAGGAAAATCACCTTATGTTTTTGGAGGAGGAAGAAATCCTGAAGATATTGCAGCTTTACGGTTTGATTGCAGTTCTTTTGTACATTGGTGTTATGCAAATGCTGGTCTTAATTTAGGAGATTATAGAAGCGTAGTAACTTGGACATTAGTTACTATGGGAAGAGAAGTTAAAACTGAAGAGATGCAAAGGGGAGATTTAATTTTCTTCAATACAGAAGGAGTTGTTAATAATCATGTTGGTATTTATTTAGGAGATAATAAATTTTTACATGATGCATCCACTAATGGAGTATGGGTGAATAATTTAGAAGGATATTGGAAAAATGCCTTTAATGGTACTGTTAGAAGGGTTGTTGAATAGCAAATTAGAAGTTTAGCTATTAAAACTACAAATAAGGAGCGTTTAATATGAGTATTCAAGAAAAGATAAAAGCTAAAGAAGAACAAATATTAAAGAAAAGAGAAAAAATAAAAAAAGAGGAAGAAGGTATAAAAAAATTAGAAAAAGAAATAGAAAACTTAAAAACACTAGAAATAAAAGGATTAATAAATGAAGTAGATATTCCATATGAAGAGTTGGTAAAAATGATAAAGGAATTAAAAAATTAATAGCAAGACTATTCCTGGATAAATTAAATTTTATCCAGGATATTTTTATAGTTAAAGGAAAGATAATAACAACTAAAAATAGATTATGGGAGAGAGTTTGATGAAGAAGTATGGTATTAAATCTAAAGATAACAATGATATATTAATATTCCATGCACTACCAAATGAAACTACAAAATTTCAATGGTATATTTCAGAAAATATTAATGAGAAGGGACAACCTATTGATGGACAAATATATGAATCATATACATTATCTACAGAAGTAATAAAAAGAAAAAGCTTTGAAGGAAAATACTTATATTGTGAGTATCTAGTACAAGGAATAGATCAGTATAAAAAAACAGAGTATATAAAGTTAGATTTAAATATTGATAGTATGGTTAATTCAGGAGTAATTTTTGATGATATTTCAAAATTTGATGAACAAGGTAATATATTAAATTTAATTATAAATAATTAAAGAGGTGTTTTTTTGCATGAAAAAAGAGATATTGGCTCATAATTCCGAAATGGTGGATATAATGTTAAAAGAGTTAAAAGAATATGTAAAATCAAAAGAGGATAATCAAAATGAAAAGATAGTTGAAAAGAAAAAAGCTATTAAAGGAATTAGAAAATATAGATTAGGATATGATTATTTATTTTTACCTAAAAGAACATTTAAGTATAAAGGGGATTTAATAGGTGGAATTAGCATAATGGTTTTATTTAAAATTTATGATGTGAATGGTAACGAGATTTTATTTGAAACAAAAGGTGAAGAGTTGAAAGAGCAGACAATAAAATTAAAAAACGGTGAAGAATGTTATTTAAGTGAGTTATTTTATTGTTCTTTTGATAAAGAGTTGTTTAAAGAGAATCAAACTTTTGATTTTAGTCCAACAATGAATGTAATAATGAGTAACTGTAGGATTGCTATGGAGATTCATAGTTATACGAAAGATATAGAAGTAAGGAAAGTAATTTTAGAACCTGAAAATATAGATAGAGAAGAGTTTAATGATATTCTGTTAAATAATTTAGAATTATTTGATGTAACTGATAATAAGCCAGCTCAGAGCTGTTCTTATATTGCAGTAGAAATTTAAAATCAAAAATAAGAGTATAATGTAATATTACATGTAATACATAGATAAGAAAGGAGAAATTGGGAGTGAAATTAGTAATAGCTGAAAAGCCAAGTGTAGCTTTAGAGATAAGCAAAGTCATTGGAGCAAGTGAAAAAAAGAATGGTTATTATGAAGGTAATAATTATTTAGTAACATGGTGTGTAGGGCATTTAGTTGAAAATGCAATGCCTGAAGATTATAGTGTTGAGTATAAAAAGTGGAATTTAGAAACATTGCCGATAATTCCTGAAGAATGGAAAACAAAAGTATCAAGTAAAACCAAAGATCAATTTAGAGTTATAAAAGAGTTAGCTAATAGAGATGATGTAGAAGAGTTGATTTGTGGGACAGATGCTGGAAGGGAAGGAGAACTGATATTTAGGCTAGTATATAATCAAATAGGAAGTAATAAACCTATTAAAAGATTATGGATAAGTTCTATGACTAGAGAATCTATAGAAAAAGGTTTCTGTAAATTAAAAGATGGGAGAGAGTTTGAAAGTCTTTATAAGTCAGCTTTTTGCAGAAGTAAGGCAGATTGGTTGGTAGGGTTAAATGCAACAAGATTATATACAGGCTTATATAATAAAATGCTTAATGTAGGTAGAGTTCAAACACCAACTATAAATTTAATTGTAAAAAGAGATGAAGAAATTAAAAATTTTGAACCTAAACAATATTTTGTTGTAAAGGCTGATACTGGATTATTTATAGCTGCTAAAAAATTTGATGGAATAACTGAAGCTTATAGTATAGTAAATAAGTGTAATGGTAAAGATGCAATAATAAAAAATGTTATTAAAGAAGAAAAAAATATAAAACCTAGCGGTTTATTAGATTTAACATCTCTGCAAAGAGAAGCTAATAAATTGCTAGGTTTTTCAGCACAACAAACATTAGATTTAGCTCAATGTTTATATGAAAAGAAAATTATAACATATCCAAGAACAGATAGTAAATTTTTGACGGAAGATATGAAAAATGAAACAAAAGATTTAATAATTAATTTAGTAAATTCAAATCTTTTAGGAGAAAATTTAAGGGAAAAGTATGAAATTGAAGCAGTTAAATTAGAAAGCATTATAAATGACAAAAAGGTTAGTGATCACCATGCAATAATACCTACTAACGAAGTTTTAAAGCACGATTTAAGCCTTACAGATAGTGAAGAGAAGATATTATACCTAGTTGCGTACAAGCTCTTAGAAAGCGTTTATAAGCCTATAAAACAGACTAATATAAAAATAGATTTGGGAATAGAAGATGAAATATTTGAGTTTTCAGGAAAACAAATATTAGATAATGGTTTTAAGTTGATAGAAAAATTAATGAAAGAAAAATTGGGTATAGAAATAGAAGAAGATAAAAATAGTTTTGAAGGTGAGGTGAATGTAGGACAGAGATTTGAAAATGTTGAATTATCTTCAGAAGCTAAGAAAACTCAACCACCTAAATATTATACTGAAGATACGTTATTATCGGCTATGGAGAATGTGGGAAGATTGGTAGATGATAAAGAACTTAAAGAATCTTTAAGCAAAGGTTTAGGAACGCCAGCAACTAGGGCGGGAATAATTGAGCAGATAATAAAGAAAGGTTTTGTAAAAAGGGATGGCAAAAAGCTTATATCAACAATAGAAGGAAAAGAATTGATGAAGATTTTACCTGAAGATATAAAATCACCTGAATTAACTGCTAAGTGGGAATATGAGCTAGAGAGAATAAATAATGGTGAATTATCAGAAGGTGAGTTTTTAGAAGAAATAAAAGTATATATAAATAGCCTAATAAATAATGCTAAAGGAAATTTAAATAAGGAATTTGTTAAAAGTAAAGAAAGAGAAATTATAGGTAAATGTCCTAGATGCAATAAGAATGTTTATGAAGGGAAATTAAATTTTTATTGCGAAGGTGGAAAAGAATGTGGATTTACACTTTGGAAGCAAGATAAATTTTTTACTAATGCAAAGAAAGAAATAAATAAAAGTATTGCAAAAAAATTGCTTAAAGATGGTAAAGCAGAAGTTAAAGGATTATATTCAGTAAAAAAAGATAAGAAATATGATGCAACTGTAGTTTTAGAAGATACAGGGAAATTTATTAATTTCAAGTTAGAGTTTTGATGATATAATAAAATAAAAAACTATGGAGGAAGAAATGAGAAGTATATTATTAAAAACTATTTTAAGCATACCATTAATAGTTTTAAAAATAATAATAATAGTATTTGAAGGTATGAAATCAATAATAGAACGTATTGGAGGATTTTTTCTTTTATTATTTATTATACCTACTATTTGGACTTTGTTTAAAAAAGATTATTATACTTTTTCAGCATATATATTTGGAATCATATTTGTAATTTTGATGCAAATAGGAGCAGAACTTATATTGAGTACTCTAACTTGGCTATATGAGAAAATATATATATACAAAATGGAATTAGAAGGATAATTAACACCAGGAAGATACCTGGTGTTTTATTATTGTTTTTTTTAGGAGGGAGAAGGAGGAATGTATTATAAGATTGATGAAATTAAAGCAATACCGATACAAGATGTATGTTCTCATTATGGAATAGTTTTAAAAGCAAAGGGTGAGAACTGGTGGGGACGACTTAGAGAAAATGATAGGACACCATCTTTTTCAATAAATCCAAGTAAAAATATATGGAGAGATTGGGGAATTTCAAAAGGGGGAGATGTAATTTCCTTGGTAAGTGAAATAGAAGGAGTAGATCAAGGGAAAGCAATATTGATTTTAGGAGAAAGGTTTGGCATAGAGCAAGAATATACTACAGAAAAAGTATCTGTATTTCCTACATTTAATCAATTTAAAAGTATAGGGATTTTTTCTAAAAGAGCTATACAGAATTTAGATATTAATTTAGAAAAACAATCAATAGAGGAAATTGAAAAGCTTGAAGAAAAATTTGAAATATCTATGCAAGAATTAGCTAATGTGGATATAGAGGCTTATCATAGAATATTAGATTATAAAGCGTTACCTATTTTATATGAATACAGAAAAAATACAATAGATGCTTTTATAAAATATATTAATTGTGATAATTATAAAGATCTACTTGTTTATGAGTTAATTTTTAATGAGTTTCAAGATGAATTAAATGAAAAGGTTGATATTTATAATAAAGCTAGATTAGATGGAATAAATTTAGATGAATTGAAATTTGATATAAGTAATATGAATGACATAAATTTTTCTGATGAAGATATAAGCAAACTAAAGCAGGATATCAAGAATTTAGAAAGGATATCTGATAAATTGAATTTGAATGATGAAATAAATTATCTTATAAATGTGAAAGAAAATGTAGTGAAAATTTATGAGGGATTAAAAAAAAACGGTAATTACTTTTTAAATAGTGTTGAGTATGAAGTTATGGATAATAGTCAGCAGTTAAGAGAGGATAAGTTTTTTTATAAAACTAAAAAAAGACTAGTAGGTGATGAAAATATGGTATATGAAAAAAATATAAAATCTTCTAATGAAGATAAAGTAAAAGAATTAAGTGAAAAACTTGAAGATGGAATAAAGGATTTGTTTGAGAGTGATAAATATAAAAACTTTTTAAAAGTAATGTCTAAGTTCCATAATTATTCGTTTAGAAATTCTATATTAATAATGATGCAGAAACCAGAAGCAACTTATGTAGCTGGATTTAATAAGTGGAATACATTTAAAAGAAAAGTCAATAAAGGTGAAAAAGGAATAAAAATTTTTGCACCATCTCCAATTAAGAAAAAAGTTCAACAATATAAAAAAGATGAAAAAGGTAATTTCATATACGTAGATGGCAAAAAAGTTATAGAAGAAGTAGAGCAAATAATTCCTAAATATAAAATAACCTATGTTTTTGATATAAGTCAGACTAGTGGAGAGCCATTACCAAGCTTGACTGAAGAGTTAAAAGGGAGTGTAAATGATTATAGTAATTTTAAGAAAGCATTAGAAAATAGTACAAGTTTTAATGTTGCATATGGAAGCATAAAAGGAGAAGCAAAAGGATATTGCACACCTGCTTTAAAAAGAATTATGGTTAAAGAAAATATGTCAGAAGTTCAAACAATAAAGACGCTTCTTCATGAAATGGCTCATGCAGAGTTACATACAATAAAAGATGGAAAGAGTAGAGAAACTAAAGAAGTTGAAGCTGAAAGTATTGCATTTATAGTTAGTAATTATTATGGAATAGATACATCTGATTATAGTTTTGGATACTTAGCTGGATGGAGTAGTGATAAAGAGTTAGGGGAACTTAAGAAATCTTTAGATACAATTCAAAAAACTGCTGCTTCTTTAATAGATAAAATTGATATTAATTATAAAGAGTTATTTAAAGATAAAGAAATTAAAATAGACCATGATAATAAAGATATTAAAGAGATAATTTCAGAAGCTAGTAAAAAAGCTGAAGATCATAACAATAAATTGGAGAATAAAGAGAGTAAGGAGCGTAGTTATGAAATTTAATATATTGGAGAAATTAAAGGAAATATTCTTAAAAAAATCAGAATATAAAACTGAAAAAACTGATTTTAATATAAGTGAAGAAAGTAAGTTAGAAAAACTAAACATAGGAACTTGTATAATGGATAATGAAGAAAAAGAGAAATTTTTAAGTATTAATACTCCAAAATTAGTTGAATTATATGAAAAAAAAATATCAGAAGAAGATAAAATGTTGATGGAGAAGCAAGGATTAAAGTTAGATACTTTTGTAGAAAGATTTAAAGATGAATTAAATGATCATGATTTTATAGAAGGAAATTGTGCAGTATTTTCATTTGATGATTTCTTAAAAATAGAATTATCAGGTTATTCAGAGTTAGATTTAAAAAGAGATCAAAATTTTATAGATTTACAAAAAGAGAAGGGATATATTGAAGGGAGAATTATTGACTTAAAAGAAGATATAAAATATTCTTCAGAAGAAAGTCAACATCAATCTATTGAAGAGTTAAAAAATGAGTTAAAATTATATGGAGAGTTAAATGATTTTCTTAGTAAAGAGATAAATAAAGTTGTTGGTAGTGAAATAGAGCAGCTAGAATATAATGCTAAAGAATATACAATGAAAGATGACTTGAAATTAGAGGATGGTTCTTTTATAAAGGGAGGAACATCTTTTTTTGTTGAAGGATTTAAAAAAGGAGAGTTTGAAGTTCACTTTGAAGCTAGAGAAGATAATACATATATTCCTAATGATGGAGAAGGAAGTGGGTATTATTTTAGTGGAGAAGAAATAGCAAGATATTTTGATTTAAATAAGACAGTAGATTTAGTAAGAGGAAAAGAATTAATAAATGATAATATGAAATTAGATAAAAATAATAGTAAAGATATAAAAGATATAGTTGAAGATGCGAGTAAAAAAGCTGATGATTATAATAATAAATTAGAAAAGAAAGAGGGAAAAGTAAATGAAAAAGAGCTTTAATAAAGAAGAATTAACTATTATGAGTTTTTATAATTGTGATGATAGAATTAAATTAATTAATCAATTGGAATCTGTAGTAGAAAATGTAGATGAAGTTGAGATTGAATCTGAAATAAATGAAATTGTAATAAAGCTTAAAGGTATGACGGATGACGACTTTAAAGAAATTGACTTTAAAAATATTATAGAAATTGAAGAAGATATATAAAATTTAAAAGTAGCAGTAAATAAAATTTACTGCTACTTTTTGCCTAAATTATATTGTTTTAATTCTAAAAATGTAATATAATTTAGAAAAAAGAAGAATTTCTTCTTCATATTTCAAGTCCGAACGATAAATTAAAATGTCGCCAAACATCTTAATTTATATAACTGAAACTGGTAAAGCAACTACCAAAAAACAGAGTGTTGGAACTTTAAATTCATTTTATGCTTATATTCTAGCATAAGGTGAAAATTTGTGCAATATAAAAAATAACAAATTGACAGGAGGAAACCAAAAGAAGTTTTGGGATAATTTTCAATTTGATTTTAAAGAGCATAACATAAGTTTTGATATATAACTCTTAGGTAGAAATACCTAAGAGTTTTTTTATTGTCGGAAAATATTACGGAGCAATTTAAATAGATAGATTGTGGGGAGGGGGAAACTATACCAAAAATCATAATTTATCAGATGAAAGGAGGGAAAAACTTTGAAGGATAAAGGTAATTTTATAGAGCAAATGTTTATATATAATTTGATAAATAAATATGGCGAAGTTCAAAATTATTTTGGGATTAATGAAGTAGTTTCAGGAGAATTTTCTCAAAATAGAGCTGAAAAAAAATATGAAACACATATAGAAAAAGTATTAGAATATCCAATAAAAAATAGATGGAATAAAGAACTTAGTCATATGAGCCTTCAAAGTTTTTGTACCTTCTTAAATAAACAAAATAGAAATTTAAGAACTGAAGAATTAGATGATAGATATTATCCATTTACACTTGAATTTGAATCATCAAAAAAGAAGGAAAATTTTGATGTATTATTTGAAGTAGCTCAATACCTTCAGTATTTAATGAAGGAATTAAATGTAAATGAAGAAGATTTTACTATTATAATAAATAATTCAAAGTCAGTTTATATAATGGTTAATCCAAAAGTATTTGGATTAAAGCCAAGTAAAAATGTACATAGAATTTATACAGAAATGTATAAAAGAATAAAAGAAGAACTGGGCTTAAAATTCGTAGATGAAAGCGTAGTTAATTCAAGCTACAGATTAATAAAAACTCCAGGATCTTATTATAAGGGTGGATATGTTAATTATGTTTCAGTAGATGAATTTATGCACTTAATGACAGGTCATTTAACAAGAGTAAAATTAACTAAGAAACAAAGGGACATAAGAAAATTAATGTTACCTGGTATTCAATCAATTGCAATGACTAGGCTTTATGAAAAGGCAAAAAAGAAAGTTGAAAAATCTATAAAAGAATATAAAAATAAAAGCACTAAAGTTTTAAATTTACCAGGAATGGAATGTACTAGAGAGTGTGTGAAAGCACTAATAAATATGCCAATAATGGATAAAGGGAACAGAAATAATTTCTTAGTAAGCATAGCATTAGGACTAAGTGAAGCTAATTATAGTGAAAATGAAATTAAGGAAGTCCTAAGAACAAAAGCTATAGAATGGAAACATGATGAAAGTTTAAGAGCAGTTGAAAATAAGTATAAATCATTGAAAAGAAATGGGACTAATTTTTCTTGTGATAAAGTAAAAATGCTTTTTGAAGAAGAAGGATTAAGCCTTGGTTGTAATGTCTGTAAAAAGGCAATAAATAGCATCTATATTGCAAGAAATATAGTTGAATCTATTTATAACAACAAGGGATCAGTACGCCATTATAGAGCTTATTTAGAACTAGAAAAACAAAATCTTTTTGGTAGATACTTTAATATAGCTGAAGTTGGAATAAAAGTAGCAACTTTAAAAGAACTAGCAAAGAAAGTGAATGGAACATTAGAAAAGAAAGAGGGATTATTTAAGTTAACTGTAAAGAGAGGAAAGGCAATATATAGATTACCACTTAATTATATAGAAAATGCAGTTGATATATTAGATCAAAAAATAGGAAAGGTACTAATGTTAATAGTTAAAGCATATTCAAGCAACTCATATGGAGCATTTATAAGTTTAGGCGTTGTAAAAATTGCTGAATATTTAGCTTTTAAAAATGAAAGAAGTGTATATAATTTTTTAAAAGAATTAGAGAAGTTAGGATTTTTAACTAAAAATAAAAATGGAATAACATTATATTATAAGAGTAGAAAAGTAGTAAATTTAGAAGAAGAAAGAACAAATAGAAAAGAAAATGCAAGAGTTATAGAAGGAACTAAAGTAGTAAATGGATTACAATTAAAATTTGAATTTGAAAAAATAGAAGCTGGTACAAATCTGCAACAAATAAATTTTGAAAATTATAAATTCAACAGAATTGAAAATAATAAGGAGATTAATAGAGGTTCACCACCATGATAAAAAATTAATGTTCGTGTTTTATGGCTAGAAGTTTCATGGCCATAAAACTTTTAAAGAAATATTCCAGGATAATTTTAATAGAAATACGAATAAAAATATAATTGATATTAATAATGTACAAGCTGTCTATAAGCCTATATAAGAAGAGTAAATTTAACAGGTATTAGAATATTAAAGTGCTATAAAAAATTCTAAAAATAAGATTTAAAAGAAAATAAGTAAAGGAGGTAAAAAACTAATGAAGGTAATTTCCAAAATAAGTAATTTTCTCGTATTCATGAATAATTTCATAAATATAAAACATCTTAAACCATTGAAATTACTAGCTTTGATATATATTTTATTTTTAGACATTTAAATATAATATTTTTATATAGGGTTCCTATAATTTGTTGTTGGTTATTCTTATATATTTTTTATTTACTACTAAGGAACTATGTTATAAAAGTATTCTAGGATTTAGGAGGTTTAGGTTATGACAAAAAAAGATAATTTAAATAAATGTTTATTAGAAGATGTATCTAAAATTAAATTTAAAGGGATCTATGTTCCTAATTTATATGTTTTTGATAAAGATTTGAATAGTAATATGAAGCTTATATTATTTTTGTTGTTATATATAAATAAGTATTATGAAAATAGGATAATTAAAGTTAAATATTTAAGTAGTTTGCTGGTTATAACTGAAACAACAGTATCAAGGGAATTAAAGAAACTTGAAGAGTTAGGATACATAAAATCAGAACTAGCAGTTCATAAAAATATAACTTTAGGTAAAAGGTATTATGTACAAGTTAAACCTATATAGACTTATATTTAAATAATATTAATTGGAGGGAAAAAATGATAGATGAAAATTTAAGTTGTAAAGAAATAAAAATATTTGCTATGAGTAAAGATGAACCAAGGTTTAAAAATAAAGCTTACGCATATGTTCAAAGAGAATTTTTTTTAAAAGATTTAGTTAATGAAAAAGGTAAATTTTTATATTATAGAAATGGAATGAATATATCAGGAGATACGCTTGTTTTATTTAAGTTTGATAGGCAAATAATTGCAAGTGCAATAGTAAAAAAATCTAAAAAATTTAAGATACCTGAAGTTAGGCACGGAGTTAATCATAATGGAGCATTATATCTTGATATTTCAACTATAGAAGTATTTAGGCCTATTAATATAAGTAAATTATTAGAAGAAATACCTAATTTAAATTATTCAACTAGAGGAAATAAGATAGAAATTGAGAATTTAGATATAATTATACAATTAATTAATAAAAATATTGGCTTAACGTTGTAAATTCAAATTTTTCGGATACTGATCCTAATACATTCAAATTTACTAATCTCATTTTTATAATAATAGTCTCAATTAATATTAAATAAGGATTTTTTTTATTGTCTTAAATAACTACAAATCAAAATTGGAATAATTTACAATTTTATGTTAGTATTAAATTAGAATTTGCATTAGGTAGCCACTTATTAAGTTTCTTGTTATATTGTTAAATTATAAGTTCTTGTTTGTGATAAAAGAGAATATTTAACTGTACGAAGTTTAACTATTGATAAATTATGTTTGTTTTTGGGATTTATGTGAGCATTAAGAGAAATAGGAAAATGAGATTTTGAATATCAGTAAAAAGAAATTTTATTAATTCATGAATTAAAATTTTTGGATTTATGATAAATTCCAGTATATTGATATTGAGATCATGCAGGTCAAGTATTTAAGGATAAGAGATAAGCTAGGTTAAGGTAAAAGTATTTAATTAAAAAAGAAGTATATAGGAGGTAAAATGGCAAAGCTATTAATTGTGGATGATGATTTGGATTTAATAGATATGCTTTCAAATTATTTCTTATTAAAAGGATATGAAATATATACAGCATATGATGGAAAAGAAGCATTAGATAAAATGAAGTGTACTCCAGATTTGGTTATTTTAGATGTTAATATGCCTAAACTAAATGGTATAGATGTATGTAAAAGAATAAGAGATTTTACTCAAAGTCCTATTTTATTTTTAACAGCAAGAGCTACAGAAGAAGATAAAGTAAATGGATTATTAGTTGGTGGAGATGACTATATTGTTAAACCATTTAGTGTTAGGGAATTGGAAGCTAGGATAGTTTCTAATTTAAAAAGAGAAGAGAGATCAAAGTATTCTCATAAGATGATTTATACAGGGAGTATGAGTATAGACCTTATTTCAATGGAAGTATTTATAAATGGACAAAGATTAGATTTAACTAAAAAAGAATATGAGATAATAGAGTTATTAGCATTACATGAAAGACAAATATTTAGCAAAGAACATATATTTTTAAAATTATGGCATGAGGAAAATGATAGTGATATTAAAGTAGTTACTGAATATATAAGAAGAATTAGAAAAAAGATTTATGAGTTTACAGATGAAAATTTTATCGAAACAGAATGGGGTAGTGGATATAGGTGGAAAAGCTTTGATAAGGAAATATCTAAATAAAAGGGTATTATCAATTAAAAAGAGTCTAATTTATTATATAGTTATATCATCATTATTATCAGTTATCATATCTATAGGAGTTATGAATGGGGCTAGAATTATACAAAATAGTATATGGAGTAAATATAAAACCATAGAAGAGTATAAGGAAATATATGATTTTTATAATAAGTATTATGGATATATAACAGAAGCACCGAGGATTAGCTCAAGCTTTATGAGTCAATCAGATAATATTATAGTAGAGATATGTGACTTTTTAGAAACATGGACATTATTAATAATAACGATAACTTTAAATAGCATAACATCATATTTATTTTTTAAGAGAAAGCTTAAAAAACCATTAGCGTTGCTAGAAAAAGGGGCAAATGAAATATTTAACAATAATTTAGATTTTGAAATTGAGTATGATTATATGGATGAGTTTGGTAAGCTGTGTAAATCTTTTGATAAGATGAGAATTCAATTGATAGATAATAATCAGAAAATGTGGAATAGAATTATAGAAGAAAAGGAGTTTCATGCATCAATAGCTCATGATATAAGAGTTCCACTAATGGTATTAGAGGGGTATGTAGAAACTATTTTAGAGTTTTATCCAGAAGACAACATATCCAAAGAAGAGGTGCTAGCGGAACTTAATAAATGTAATGTTCAAATTGCAAGATTGAAAGAATTTGTGGAATATATGAGAAGAGCAGATGAGGTAAAACTACGAGATAGAAAAGATGAAAAGGTAAGTGCACTAAAAATAATTTATGATATTGAAGAAGAAAACAAAGTGTTTTATAAGAAAAATGGAATTGATATAAAGGTTCAACATAATCAATTTAAAGAAGATTTTGAAATTAATATTGATAAGTTCATATTTTTAGAGATTTATGAAAATATTATTACCAATGCAATTAGGTTTGCTAACAGTGAAGTTTCTATAAATATCAATATAGAAGATGAACAGGTTATATTAATTGTTAAGGATGATGGTTGTGGCTTTGAAAGTAAAATAATTAATGAAATAGACAGTGAAAAGATAAGAAAAAACAGAAATTATGCTTCAGGACATATGGGAATGGGGCTTTATATAACTAAACTGCTTTGTGATAAATATGATGGAGATTTAAAAGTTTATAATGCAGCAGATGGAGGAGCAATAGTTAGTATAACTTTATATTTGTAAAAAATTTCACCTAAATAATAGGGTGGAATTTTTTTTGTAAAATTACAAAAGTTGATTTTTTTTTGATATTTAGAATTTAAAATAAACTTAAAGATAAGTAGTGAAGGCAAAATATATAAATGGGATTTGGAGTTTAGGGTAAAATTTAAAATAAAGAATGGAGGCAAAGGATATGAGAGGAATAATAAAAATGACTATTAAAGATATAATAAAACAACCCTTTTATTATATTGGATTAATACTATGCTGTTTCTATGTATATGTGAATCTATGTCAATATTTAGATGTAAAATATTTTGAGAATGACAGCCAAATTGTTACCTTAGATGAAAATAGCATTTCAGATGCAGATATAATGAATGGATATATTCCTGTAAATAATAAAGAAAAAGAACAACTGGCGTTAAGTACAATTTATAAGAATTTAGTTGAAGAATTAGATGTAGAACCTAATGAAGCTCAAGAGGTAATTAAAGAGTATAAACGAGGAATTAGTATAGAGGATTTTGCTAAATATTTAGATGAAAATTATGGCTATAAGAGTGCAGAGTATGCTTTTTATGATGCTAATATGAAACAAGCAACTATAGAAGAAGCAAATAATTATATTAGAGAAAAACTAGGAGAAGAAAATTATACTGAGTGGTTTTCTAAAAAGTTTGTAGATTATTTTGGAGTATGCTTAATATTCTTTATGATAGCGTTATTTCCAATATTATATATGAAGGATTGTAAAAGAGATATATATGAATTGATTCATACCAAATCCATATCATCTATAAAGTATATTGGGGGGAAAGCTATAGCAGGGCTTTTAGCTATGATTCCAGTAATATTTGTGATAACTCTTTTTTATAATTTTTTAGCTATGAAGATTGCATATAAGTGGGGATTTAATTCTTCCATGTTTGATATTTTTAAATATGTAATAATATTTATTTTACCAAGTGTAGTGATGGCACTTGCAATTCATAGTTTAGTAACAGTTATATTTAAAAATCCACTGCCAACAATACCTATTATGATTTTATATATTCTTTATTCTAATATAGGTGCAGAAATATTAGAGGGTAATATTCATTATAAGACACATCCTTTAAGTATATTTATTAGATTCCCTGAAATATTTTTTGAAACTAAAATATCTTTAGGAATGTATATTAATCAAATATCATTATTAATAGTTTCAATACTTATTTTTATGATAGCAACTGTTGTTTGGAAAAGGAGACGTTTTTGATGAAGCAGGATTTAGTAATTGTAGTTAGTAAATATAAGTTATGGATTTGTATAATATATGTAATGCTATTATCTATAATTTTTCCATTAGCATATGCTGATGAAATAGGAGGCGTTATTGATCCATATAGTTCACTTTTGTCTATTCTTTTCTTTTCAGATTTATTTTATTTAGAGATTTTAGAAAAAAGGTATGAAGTTATTAAGTTAAAGTCTAAAGACGTTTTAATAGGGCTAGTAAAAAGAAGGTTTTTTATAGCTTGGTTATTTGTAGAATTATTAGCATTAGTTCAATATAGTTTGTATTTAATGAAAGTCAATAATAATATAGGGAAAATGGATAACTTATCAATGCTTATAATTACTTTAATTGCAACAGGAGTAAGTATCGCATTTTTCGGATATTTAACTGTAGTATTAGTGAATATTACAAAGAAAATTGGTATTGGCGTAGGAATAGCTGTACTTATTTGGTTCTTATTAAATTCAACTATTGGAATGAATATTTTTAAAAGTGCTAATATATTTGCTTTCTGTGAGTTCTTTACTAAGGATTTAGATTATAGTTGGGTAATTGGAAAATTAATAGGAGCTATTATTGTATTATTTGGAATGACTGTATTTAAAAGCAGCTTAATTTATTATAAAAATGAGGTGAAGAGATATGACAATTAATATAAAAGGGTTAACTGTAGAATTTAATAATGGTACTAAAGCTATAGATAATCTAAACCTAAATATTGAAAAAGGAATATATGGCTTATTAGGAGAAAATGGAGCAGGGAAAACTACGTTAATGAGAGTTTTAACAACAATATTGCCAGTATCAAAAGGAAATATTTTAATTAATGGAATTAACTTAGAAAAAAATAATTATGAAATGATACAGAAACAAATTGGATATCTACCTCAGGAGTTAGAAGTATACCCAAGCTTGACAGTTAGAGATTCACTTGAATATTTAGGGAGAATGTCAGGAATACCAAAAAACATATGCAAAGATAGAATAGATTATTATTTAGAAAAAACAGGGTTGATAGATAAACAGAATAAGAAGAATAAACAACTTTCTGGTGGAATGAAAAGAAGAGTTGGTTTAGTTCAAGCTTTATTAAATGAACCACCAATTCTAATTGTAGATGAACCTACAACAGGATTAGATCCAGAAGAAAGGATAAAAATTAGGAACTTATTAGTTGATTTTGGAGAAACAAGAACTGTTATCTTTTCAACACATGTAATTGAAGATATAGCATCTACATGCAATAAATTAGGGATTATGCAGAAAGGTAATTTAATATTTAATGGAGAAATAAGCGAATTGTTAAATAATGCAGAAAATCATGTATGGAATTGTTTAATAACAAATGAAAAAGAAATATTAGAGTTATCTAGATATGCAACAATATCGTCTAAACAATATGTAGATGGTAAGATAATGACTAAAATTATATCAGAAGAAAAACCTAGAATAGATTGTATAAGAGCAGAAGTAACACTAGAGGATGCTTATTTATATATGATGAAGATGTATTAAATAAGTAATATTAAAAGAATACTTTAATCGTTTAAAAATTAAATAAGGTATTTATTTACAATAAATATAAATTTTGGTACAATATAAGAAATAAACAAATTGGGAGTTGGAAAAGTTTATTTACATTAAAATATAAATACTTATATATAGGAATATTTATATTAACTTATAGGAATACTGAGGTGAAAATTATGACAATAAAGACAAAAGATTAAATGGAAATGTATATGTATATGAATTATTACAGATGGCAGAAATAAGTATTTGAGATTATTTAATTAAAATAGGGGAAAAATCTTATTGAATTAGGAGAAATAATAGTTATAGTATCTAAATAATATGTGAATGGAATCATTATAACTAAAATTATTTCTAAGGATAAGTCTAGTGCAATTTATACACAAGGTAGAAGATACACTGGTAAACTCATATTTATAAATATAAGTGATTAGAGGGAGAATATATGGGGATATGTTTGAAATTTAGTGAAAACTATAGGAAACTAGAACGAGGAAATAGAGTAATATTGACCAATAGAGATTCTGGAGAATGGATTAAAATTTCAAAAGAATGTATTAGTATAATAGAGCGAGGCATTTATAATAAATTAAATTCAGAGGAATTATTGAAGTGTATAGAGGATAGAGAAGATAGAGTCTATATAGATAACTTGATAAGAATATTATATAAAATGAAATTGTTAGATAACAATTTAAATATTGATGAAAAAGTAGATACTATTTATATAAATTTGACAAATCAATGCAATTTGAAATGTAAGCATTGTTGTGTAGATGCTGATTTTATTAGCGAGTATAAAAGAATATTAAGTTTTGAAGAACTAAAAAAAGTAATAGATAAAATAGAGGTGTATGGTATTCCTAAATTAGTGTTCTCTGGTGGAGAACCTATGGTTAGAAGTGATTTCTGGGAAATTTTAGATTATACACGAAAAAATTATAAAGGAAAAATTGATATTGCAACAAATGCTACATTAATTAATGAAGCTAATGTAGATAGACTTATTGCTAATGTAAATCGTTTAGATATTAGTATAGATGGTATAGATGAAGATTCATGTAGTGAAATTAGGGGAAAAGGTGTATTTAATAAAGTTATTCGAAGTATTAACTTATTAAAAGAGCGAGGATTTGATGAAATTTACTTATCTATGGTTATTAGTGATTATAATAAAGAGTTAAAAAAAGGTTTTTTAGAATTAAATAAAGAACTTGGTACTCAGGCGGTTATAAGAATATTTGCACCGGTAGGGCGTGGATTAAAAAATTCAGATAAGTTTATTAAGATTAATAAAGAAATAGATAATAATATTGAGATAGATGATTTATCTGATGCAAGAATGAATTTACGTAGCATTAGATGTGGAGCTGGAGTTTCAGACTTAGCAATTAATTATGATGGCTGGGTATACCCGTGTGGCAATTTGATAAGTGAAAAATTTAAATTATTTAATATTTTAGAAATTACAACGCTTGAGGATGCTATGAAAAGAACTAGAGATGAGTATTTAATAGGGAACAGTTTAAGAAGTATACAACCAGATCATTATGAAAAGTGTAAGGAATGTGATGTTAATTTGTTTTGTTGGAGTTGTGTTGAAGAAATTGCAAGACTTCAAAATAATGAAAGAGAATTTAAGGAAAGATGTATAAATCATAAAAAAGTATTAGAAAAAATATTATGGGATGAATAGGTATAATAATATGGATTTTACAATTTGGGTTACCAGAAGATGTAATTTATCTTGTAAGTATTGCTATGAGGGCAATAATAAGTTAGCTGCATCTATGGATATAAAAACTGCAGATAAGACTATTGAATTTATATGTAAAACAATAAAGAAGGTAGATGAAAATATAAATGTAATATTTCATGGGGGAGAGCCTTTGTTAGAATATGATTTAATAAAGTATTTTATTAAATCATTAAAAGAAAATATCGATACTAGGCGTATTAATTTTGGGATTACTACAAATGGAACAATTATAAATGATGAAATTTATAAAACCTTAGTAAATGATTTTAAGTATTCATTAACAATTAGTATTGATGGAAATAAATTAACACATGATTTAAATCGGAAATATATTAATGGAAATGGAAGTTATGATGAAGCAATAAGAACAGCAGTAAAACTATTGAAAGTACGTCCAGATTTGAGAGTTAGAATGACTATTAACACAGAAACGGTAGATTCATTATATGAAAATATTTTATCTTTAATAGAAAATGGTTTTAATTATATAGCTCCAGCCTTTGATTACTATGATAAGAAGTGGAGTTTAGAAAAAATTAAAATTATTGAAAATGAAATGAAGAAGATTGATAAATTTATAAATAGAAAAGAAAATATATATTCTAAGATAAAAGTAGGTCTTGTAGATAAAGATTTGTTTATGAAGCAAAAATCAGGATTATGCAATGGAGGATATGGAGCATTTAATATAGATGTTAATGGAGATATATATCCATGTTCTGTAATTGTTGGTGATTCTAAATTAATGATTGGAGATATTTATACAGGTATAGACTATTTAAAAGTTGAAACTTTAAAAAAGATATACTCTAAAGAAAATAGTACATGCTATGAGTGTAGTTATAAGGAGTTTTGCACTAGCAATAGGTGTAAATTAATAAATAAATCACTGACTGGAAACTTCTTAGAAGCTGATCCGGTTGTTTGTAATATTGAAAATATAAAATATAAAATTTTAAAAAAATATACTAATTAAGCCATTGTTAGCTATTGGTAATAGAATGAAATTAATATTTTAAGGGGGATTTATTTATGAAAGAAAATAATGAATTAAGAATTGAGAAAATTAAGGATAAGGTAGATTCATTAGATATTAAGGGACAAGGGTGTTGGGATGATTGTCAAATTTGGAAAAACAATACTACAACACCTAAATGTGAATTTGATAAAACAGCTTACAACAATTGGTTTAGCTAAGATTTAGATTAATTAAATATATATAAGTTATAGTTAAGTTTAGACATCTAAAATACTGCTGAATCTATTCAGTTCTAAGAAATATAAATGAAGTTTACTTATTATAAGTTATATAAATATATTTTAACTTAATCATTATATTACCAATACTTTCAATATATATGTAGGGTACTATAAGAGTACCAAAAATAATTTTACAAATGAATAAAATAAACAAACATTTATTATAGCTCCTTGCTGTCATTGTTGTATGAGAATTCAATTATAACAATGACAGCAAGGAGCTATACATAAATGTTTCAGAAATCAATTATATAAGAAGAGCTAAAGCTAAATCTATATTTAAATAAACCACAAATAAATTACCGTTAAAAATGCACTAGCATAGAGGAGTATAAATATGTTAAAAGTAGCAATTATAGATAGTGGGATTGATTGGGATATACTAAAAAATAATGAGGTTATTGACTCTAAATCCTTCTTATACAAAAATAAAAAAATAGAAATAAATGATAATGTTATTGACGAAAGTTATCACGGTACATTTTGTTATCAGGTTATTAATGAAGAGCATATCCCTATAGAATACATTATTATAAAGATTTTAAATAAAAAAAATGAAGGACATTCACTGGGATTAATACAAGCACTAAGATATTTATATAAGAAAAAAATTGATATTATAAATCTTAGTTTAGCAACAGTTTCAGATAAATATTTACTAGAGTTAAATCATATATGTGAAAAACTAAAAGAAAAGGGAGTAATTATTATTTCTTCTTTGAGTAATTCAATGAAATTAAGTTATCCTGCTAGATTACCATCGGTAATAGGGGTTGTAGGAAATATATTAAAACACAGCAATGAATATTGGTACTCACCTAATAAAAAAATTCAAATAGTATCTGATTGTATGCCTGTTTTAGTAAAAAATAAAAATGGTCTATATACATTTTTTGGTGGGAACAGTAAAGCTAGTGCAAAGTTTACTAATATATTAATAAATCTTATTAATAGCAACAACAAATATGAAAGTGTAATTGATATTATAGAAAAAAATTCAAAGAAATCTTTTTGGGAAACAAGTGAATTTGATTATACTATAAAAATAGATAAAATATATCATCCTATTGAGGAGGATATCGTTTTTAAGGAGTTAAAGGATATTGTTATTGATGTATTAAAAATTACAAATTCAGAGAACGGAAAGCTTCTTACACATAGTCTTTTTAATCCAACTTGGGGTATGACAAAAGAAAAGGCTGGTGAAATATTTAATAATATAGAGATTAAATTTAATTTAGATTTTAGTAAGAAAGAAGTAAGAATGAACAGAGTGGAATCTTTATCAACATTGTATAATTTCATCATTGGAGAATTAGTATGATAGAAAAAACTGTTATTAAGGAATTTATACATAGAATATTTAAATACAAATATCACCATATAGGTGCTGCTATCTGCTCAGTGATATATTCTATTTGTATTTTAATACAGCCAGTATTATTAATGAAAATAGTAGATTATGGTATAGCCAAAGGTGATATAAATTTTATTTTAAAATATATTATCTTTTATATATTGTTATTAGTAGTAGAGTGTATACTGGATTACTTTACTAGTTATCTTTATGCCGTAATAGGTAAAAATTTTACTAGGACTCTAAGAATTGATTTATTAAAACATATTGAAAGATTACCAGGGAGCTATAAAGCTGATATAAATATGGGAGAATTATTTACTATATATGATAGAGATATTGATAATGTTGAAAGTATATCATCTAAATTATTATTTACAACTATAATACAAGTTGTTACATCAATTTTTATGTGTAGCTATTTATTATTTTTACAACCATCATTATTTTTTTTAGTAGTAATAATTCAGCCTTTAGTATTTTTTACTCAAAAGCATTTCAATAAGCGAATTGTTAAGTTAACAGAAGAAACTAGAATATGTCTATCTAATATGGTCAAAAATGTAAATGAATTTTTTCGCATGTTATTATATGGTAAATCATTAGGATTTTCTGAGTATTTTTGGAAGAAATATTTTAATCATGAAAGAGAGTATAGCCTTAATTCTATCAAAATAAATAAAGAGTATTCAAAGGAAATGAATATAATTAATTTTTTAAATGGAATAAGTACTATAATTATTTACGGAATTGGGGGATTGCAGATAATTTATGGAAATTTAACTATAGGAGCATTAATAACATTTAATCAATATTCTCAAAAGTTGTTTTCTCCAATTATACGTATTGTTGAAAATACCATCACATTTAAAAAAGCTAAGATTTCTATTTATAAAATAATGAATATATTAAATGAAAGAACCGAGTATGAAGTTAGGAATGGTAAAAAAAGTTTATTATCAGTAACTAAAGGTGTTAGCTTTAATAATATAACATTTAGTTACAATGGAGTAACTTCTGTCCTAGATAACTTTTCAATATCATTTCCAAAAGGAGCTATAACAGGAATTGTAGGTGAAAGTGGTGGGGGAAAATCTACAATTATAAATTTATTACTAAGAAATTGGACAGAAGATAGTGGTAGTATCAAAATAGATGAAAATGATATTAATAACTATACATTAAAAAGTATTAGAGAGAATATTTCAATAGTTACTCAAGAAATAGTACTTTTAAATGATACGATTTATAATAATCTTACAATGTTAAATAGTAAAATAAAAAAACAACAAGTTGATGATATATTAGATGTTATTCAAATGTCTGATTTTATTAAAACATTACCTAATGGTCTAGATACAGAAATAGGAGAAGGAGGGGTTAAGTTATCAGGTGGGCAACGACAGAGAATTGCAATTGGAAGGGCACTATTACGTGACTCAAAGGTTATAATTTTTGATGAGGCAACATCTTCTTTGGATAATAACTGTCAAGAACTTATTATGGAAAATTTATATTCTCAATTTGAAAATAAAGTAGTTATCATAATTGCACATAGATTATCTACAATAAAAAAGTGTGATGAAATAAATGTTTTAAAAAATGGAAAGATAATAGAGCGTGGAACATATAAAGAGTTGATGGCTAAAATGGGTGAATTGTTTAGAATGGAGAATAAATAATGACTTTAATAAAAGTTATGGAAATATAACGATCTAAAAGAGAGACAGTGTAAAAAAATGTGTAAACTAAATAAAAACTACTCCTCCTTGGAAATAATTGAGATAAATAATTATTACAAGGAGGAGTTTTTATATGTCAAGTTTGTCGAAAGAATTATTAAGAGATTATATTGAGGAAGATAGTTATCGTAGAGAGTGATTGATGGTATTTGTATATTATATTCCAGTAGAACAGTAGGTTCACTTAATTAAAACCTTTGATTTTGATTAAAGAAACAACTTGTTCATATGTAGGTACCGCCATAACTTGCAATTTAATGATAAAATATTGAAATGGCAAAAACAAAATATTTTTTAGGAGAAATTACTAATTAAATTTTTTGTAAGGATAAAGTAAGATTTTAATGTTCTATCATTTATATACAAAATAGATAGAATTACTATACAGCATAAGTACAGTAGAGATAATTTTTTATTTTAATATTATTGTAGAGTGTCAAAACTTAACACTTTTGGACTAAGGGTATTTTTGGCTTGACATATATTTTTAATCAACGATAAAATAATACTTAATAAGGGGTCAAAAATCATGGTCAAAAGTAATGGTATAAATTTTGGTGTTTTGGGACAAGTTTTGACCTTAATGGAGGGAAAATATGAATTATGGATATGCAAGAGTTAGTACAATAAAGCAAGGTCGTGGAAATTCTTTAGAAGAACAATTATCTGAATTATTTTCTTCAGGTTGTGATGAAGTCATAGAAGAAAAGTTTTCAGGAAAAACTAACGATCGACCACAATTAAAATTATTATTGGATAAGTTGAAAGAAGGAGATACTTTCACAGTTACTAAGCTCGACAGATTTGCCAGGAGCTTAATAGATGGAACTAAACTAGTACAAGAATTACTTGATAGAGGAATAAAGATAAATATATTAAATATAGGGGTAATGGATAATACGCCAGCTAGTAAATTAATAAGAAATATATTTTTATCTTTTGCTGAATTTGAAAGAGATATGATTTTAGAAAGAACAAGGGAAGGTAAGGAGATAGCAAAGACAAAAGCTGGGTATAAGGAGGGTAGACCTAAAAAGTTTACTAAAGATCAAATAGACTTAGCTTTATCTATGTTGTCTGTAAATGGTGGAGATAAAAGTTATAATGAGGTTGAGAGATTAATAGGTATTAGTGTAAGTACATTAAAGAGAGAAAATAATAAACGTAAGTTAGAAAAAATAAATAATTAGTATAAATAAGAAAGTGTTCCTCGGGAACACTTTCTTATTATTATTCTTTACATATATATCAAAAGTCATCATAAGATATAAAATCTTGTGGTGTATTGGAGAATTCATAAATGCAATAAATTACTCCAATAATTGTCGGGATGAGCAATAATGATAATAAAATAAACCTCATAAATGAATCCTCCTTTGGAAGTAAATAAAAGTATTGAAATCTATGATTAAATTTTATCACAGTAAACATTTACATAATAGTCTATAATTTGACAAGGATTTTTGGTATAATAGATATTGTGGTTAAAAATTATATTAAATTTTTATTTATTAAGCAAATATATTTAGAATAATAATTAAACTAAAATAAAAAGGTGTTCCTGGGGAACACCTTTTTTTATTTTCCATTCAATTTATAGCAAAACAAAACTAAATACACGTTAAATTTAATTAATATACTAATATTTATTAATAGTATATTATAAAAATAAATATACTATTAATATACTAATTTATTTTAGTATATTAATTTTATAAAATAGTATATTATTCTTACAAATGGTGGTATAATATAAGTATAGATAAAAATGTTGGAGGATTTATGATGAAAGAAGAAAATATAAAAGAAAAAAAGAAACAAAAAGCACCATTAGGAATTAGACCTGATGATTATATTGATATAAAATTTAGAGAACTTGTTGAGAAAGAAGGAATATCTCAAACTAAATTATTTGAAAGAATGTTTTGGGAGTTTACCAGGAACTCTAAAGATGCATTAAAACTACAAGCATTAGATTGTAGTGTTGAGTTGCAATCTATTAGTGGAGCTTCAGCAACATTGGTAAAAGCTATTGAAAAAATTGTTAATAAGGCTCAACTTGAACTTATGTCTAAAAATAGAGAAGTTGAAAATATTAAAGAAGCTTCAGATAAAAAGATTGAATTAGCTAATATTGAATTAGCTAATAGGGTTAAGGAATTAGAATTAAAAAATAAAGATCTCGAAGAGCAGCTAAAAAATTCTAATGCTATTGTTACTGGATTTAATACAGTAAAAGGTGAACTGGATTCAAAAATAGAAAACCTTAATAAAACTGTAATTGAATTAAATAATGATATAAAAGAAAAGGATAAGATTATACAAGATAAAAATAAGGAAATTATCAATAGTTCTAAGACTATTGATAATATGGAAAAAGAAATAGCGTTGATAAAAGAGCAGAAAGTAATTTTAGAAGGGAAAAATGCAAGTTTACAAGTTAATGTTGAAATGCTACAAGGAACTATTAACACTTTTAATTCTATAAAGAAAACTGAAATTGAAGCTATTAAAGATAATGAAGCTACAATAAATCAATTAAAGATAGATAAGTTAAAAGCTGAATTTGAAAATGAAGTATCTAAACTTAATAATAATATAGTATCTTTAGAAAAAGATATTGAATCAAAAGAATCTGAATTGAAATCATTAAATAATGTAATATCTTCTAAAGATTTAGAAATAAAAACTTTAATTAAAGAGAATAAACAATCTAAAAAATTAAAATAGATGTCAAATTTAAAGGGGTGAGGAATTTATAATGAAGTATGAAAAAGTCGTTTTAGATTTTGAAACTACTGGTTTAAGTTCTAAATATGATGAAATATTACAAGTAAGTGCCATAGATCAGGACGGAAATGTTTTAATAAATGAGTATTGTAAGCCTAAAAGTATTAGCACCTGGGAAGAAGCAGAAGCAATACATAAAATTAGTCCAGCTATGGTTTTTGATAAAAAGCCTTTTGAAGATTATGTAGAAATTTTAACTGATATATTAACTAATGCTGCTGAAATTATTATTTATAATGCAGATTTTGAAGTAGGTTTTTTAAAGAAGTATGGAGTTGAGTTTAATACTAACATTTATGATTTGATGTATGAATTTGCAGAAGTCTATGGGCAATGGAATGAGTATTATGGTAACTATACTTGGAAGTCTTTAGATGATTGTTGCTTATATTATGGTTATTATTTAGATAATGCTCACAATAGTTTAGAAGATTGCAAAGCAACTTTATACTGTTATAACAAGGTAATAAATAAAGAAGATAGATATGATGGAAAAGAATATGTCGGAAAAACAGTTAAAGAATTTTTAGATGAATCATGGATAAAAGTTAATAATAAATCTATTACGTTACATATCTATCCAATAGGAGCAAAACGTAAAAATTGGTATTTTTACGGTGAAATTAAAGCTTATGAAGATGTTAAATACAATGAGCTATTAGATTGTAAAATACATGAAGTAAGCTATACTACCCCTAGATATTTATCTATTTATGTTGATAGTTTTTTACAAGGTGATTATGATTTACTACAAAAAGAAGTAGAAAAATTAAAGAAACAAAACTCTGAATTAGAAGAAGAAACTAAGAAATTAAGAAATGCTAGATATGAAAATTATAAGTTATATACAGAAGCAAATGAGAAGGTTGTTAAATTAGAGAAAAAAATAAATAAGATGAAGGAAAAACTAGGTCTAGTATTGAAGGAAAAAAAGAAAGTACCAGTTTTTAATAGCTATGGTTTTTATACTGCTGAATATTGCAGAACTACTAAAAAGCCAATGATCCAGCCAAGTGAATATAGGGCATTTAAAGATGTTTTATTATCTCAAACTAGATGTAAAGAAATTAAGAAGCCAGTTCGTGAAGGTGAAGAAATTTATGCTTTTCTTAGGGTAAGAAATGGTTATTGTGCTTTGTATTATAGAAATGTTAAGGGAGGTAATAAAGATGATTAAAATTAGATTAACTTATGCTGATGATGAAGAAAAAGATATTGCTATAGAAAAAATTAAAGGGAGTTTTGAAGTTTTAAATATAAGTAGAGAATATAAAGGGCGTGGAAATAGCCAATATTCTAATGTTTATATTGATGCAAATATAATAGAGAAAATATCTAATAAATAAAGGGGGAAAAATGTTTAAGAAAAAAAATAAAATAGAGAATAGTAACCAATCAATTATAGATACTGAAAATTTAATAATAGGTTCAACTTTTTCAGGGAAAATGCCAATGATTATTAATGGATTAGATTTATATTATTTAATATTGCTACTTCAAGGCAAACAAATAACTATTATAGAATTAGGTAACAAAACATTATATGAAGGTAATGCAAGTGATTGTAATTATGAAAGAGTGGAATATGAAGTAATAAAGTTTGAAAAGATACATTATGATAACAGTTATACGATAACAGTAAGAAAAGTTTAATGCATAATTTAAAAAATATTCTTAGGAGGAACTATTTTTATGGATACAGATAAAATTAGAATTCCAGAGTTTAAAGATAAAAAAGGAAAGTGTTTAAATTGTGGTAAATTAACATATTTTTATGACGAAGGCTATTTTTGTACTAATAAATGTCGTGAAGAGTATAAAAATAAAGAAAATTAACATAGGTAACAATTCAAAAATAATAAACAAATTGGCACTAATCCCATCACCCACTTATAACGTTTCAATAAGTTAAGATATTCTATTGCCTTAGCTTGTTCCATCTACCGAGCGACCAAGCTAAAGCAAAGAATAACTAAACTTATTTTTACTATAAGCGGGTACCCGATGGAGTGCATCCAAATAGGTAAGAAGTCCTTAGGGACTTCTTTTTTTATCTTGTTTTTTTGAAGCACTAGCCTATCATATTTCCGTTCAAGTTGTAAAGCCATTCCATAAAATTTTTTGTCGGCCAACTGGATCTGCAGTTAGCAGTCAAAAATTTTTATTCCATTTTCCTTTACAACTCACTCCAATATGTAGTCTTAGGCTCAACAAAAAAACAACAACACGACGGTAGGAGTGCTAATTTAAAGTTTATATTTTAGGAGTTGATAGTATGTGCCAATACAAAATTTTCTTATCTGCTACTGATAAAGAGATAGCTGATAAATCAAAAATGAGAGTTGACCTTTTTGGGGATATGAAAATTAAAGATATTGAAGAATTAAAAGATTTTAAGATTTTATATGTTTCCCAAGGGCATGAAGATTTAGTATCTATCAAAGGTAAAGAAGTACCTCGTAAAGTTAGATATATACAAGTTTTCAAAAGATAGTTTCATTTATTGAAAGGGGGTGATTTGGTGAAAAAAAAGAAAAAAAAGAAGAACAAAATCGGAACTGACAAATTAATAATTCTTTTAACTGCATTGCTCAATTTAGTTATTGCAATTATTAATCTAATCTCACTACTTAGCAAGTAGGCTAGTCAAGGGAGGGTTTACCCCCCTCCTGTTCCAAAATCATTCTTCTTTAATGATAACAAATTATTAAGGAGGTATCAATAAAAATGACAGAAAAAAAATTAAATATTGCTTCAATAATAATAGTTATATTAAACCTACTAGTTACCCTAGCAACATCATTTGTTCTAATTTTTAGATAAGCCAAAAGGTGTCCCCAAAGGACACCTACCAATAACAAATATAATGAGATTTTAAATAAATATTAATTAGAAAATGGAGGAATTAATTATGAAAAAAGTATCAATTTTTAATATAAAAGGTGGAGTTGCAAAAACAACTTCTACAGCTAATTTAGGGGCTTGTTTAAGCCAAGAAGGTAAAAAGGTATTATTGGTAGACCTAGACCCTCAAAGTAACCTTACAAAGCTATTTAAAGCCTATAGTATGGACGATTTAACTGTATCAGATGTTTTATTAGATAAACATTTAGATATACATAAGGTAATAAAGAAAACAGATTTTGAGAATATAGATATTTTACCCGCTAATATAAATTTAACTTTTGCTGATAGAAATATTCTTATTGATAATACAAGAAGTCAACAAAATAGATTATCAAAGGCTCTTAAAAATCTAAATAATGAATATGATTATTGTTTAATAGATTGTCCTCCTAGTTTAAATATGATTACTACTAATGCTTTATGTGCTAGTGATGAAGTTTTTGTCCCAATAAAAATAGACAAATTCGCTCTTGATGGACTTGAATATTTACTTGAAAGTATTGAAGATATGAAAGATGAATTTAACCCTAATCTTAATTTTAAAGGTTGTTTTATAACAATGGATAGTGCAACAACAGTAAATAAGCTTATAAAGAAGGAACTTAAAAATTTATTAGGTAATAAGATGTTTAATACTACAATAAAGCAAAATGTAAAAGTAATAGAAAGTACATTTGATGAATGTCCTGTAGTATTTGGTAATAAGAAAGCTAGGGCAAGTATAAATTATAGAGATTTATGTAAAGAAGTATTTTAAAAATGTAGGTGTCCCTCGGGGACACCCCCAATAAAAAATAGTTAAATAAAGAAAGGTTGTTATAGATATGAGTAAGAAATTTTCAATAAGCCAAGGAATGTTAAATAGTGTATCACAAAATGTTAAGAAAGCTAATGAAATTGAAGCTAAAAATAACTTCAATGTTCAATATATAGATATAAAAGATATTGAAAGAAATAAGAAAAATTTCTATGAAATAGTGAATGTAGATGAACTGGCAGAAGATATTAAGATGAATGGATTAAATCATAATTTAGTTGTTAGAAAATTAGATAATGGAAAATATGAGTTAATAAGTGGTGAAAGAAGATATACTGCTCTTACACAATTAGTTGAACAAGGAAACGAAATATTTGCTTTAGTTCCTTGTAAGGTTATTGAAGCGAATGATATTGATAGTGAAATAATTCTTATTCAAGCTAATGCTCAAACTAGAGAGTTAACAGAAATAGAAAAGCTTGAACAAGTAAAAAGGCTTACTGAACTATATAAAACTAAAAAGAAAAATGGTGAGAAAGTTCCAGGAAAGATAAGAGAAATAATTGCTAATGATTTAAAATTATCTCCAACACAAGTAGGAAGATATGAAAGAATAAATAAAAATCTTATTCCAGAGTTAAAAGAAATACTTGAAAATGGTAATTTAACTATTGCTAATGCAAGTGAATTTTCAAGTTTAAGTGAAGATAATCAAAAAGTTATCTTAGAAATAATAAATAATAAAGTTGAAATTAGTAAGGAAGAAGCTACAGAGTTAAAAGTAAAGCTAAAGAAACTTGAACAAGAAAAAGCTGATGAACTTAAAAGGTTAGAAAATGAAAAGTTAGTTGAAATAAGAAAAATAGAAAATGAAAAATCAGTTGAGATAAGAAGAATAGAAAATGAGAAAGACGAAGCTCTTAGAAGTAAGAAACTTATAAGTGATGAAGTTTTAAGATTAAAAAGTGAATTAGATAAAAGTGAAAATAAATCGGAGGAAGAAATAAAGGAACTTGAAAATCAATTAAGAGAAGAACTTAAAAAAGATTTAGATAATAAATATTTATCAGAAATTGAAAATATAAAAAATGAAGCTAATTCTAATAAAGAAGAAAAGGAACGTTATAGAAAAGAATTAGAAGAAATGAAAGCAAAGTCTAAGGAGAATAAAGATAAATCTGATGAATTTAAAGAAAATTATAAATTAGTAGCAGATTTAAAAAGCGTATATCAAGGTTTAGTATCTATCCTTAAACAACATAGAAAAATGAAAGATAATAAAATTGTTATAACTGATGATATATTAGAACAACTTGACAAAACTATGATGGCTACTTCAATTCTTAGAACTTTGAAAGATGAAATAAAATAAATAAAAATTCTGATGAAAGGTTATCCTTTCATCAGAATTTAAAGATTATAGTATTTATGTATAGTATTTATGTATAGTATTTAGAGTGTTCAAAGATGGCTATTTTAGTAAGTTGTGGAAGATAAAACACTTCAAATTGATACTTAAAGCACATCAAATTGATACTCCCTCAATATAATACCACATCAAATTGATACTTAAACCACATCAAATTGATACCACATCAAATTGATACCTTAAAACACAAAACACAACATTAATATTGCAAATGTGATGTTGTATATATATAATTATATTAATAAGTAAAATAATAGAAAGAGGTGTAATAAATGTCTTATGAGATATTAGCAACGCCTAATAGTATTGCTAGGGGTAGATATTCAATAGGAGAAAAAGAGAATAACTTATTTTTAAAGTTGATGTATGCAATACAAAGAGATAATAAAGAATATATAATAGCTGAAAATAGGAAAACTGAACTTAGTGAAGATGATATATTAAAATGGAAAAGTCTATGTGAGATAGAAACTTTAATATGTAAATTAACTCCTGAAGATTTTAACGAAATTTTTAAACGAAAAAATGATAGAACTGAAAACTCCTTAAAAGAAACCTTTTCAGCATTAAGTAATTGTAGTATTACATTTGACACAGTTACACGAGATGGAGTTAGGGCTAAGATGATAGCTTCATTAATAAGCCACTTTTATATAGAAAAAGAAACTGGAAATTATCAAGTTGTTGTTCCAGCTAAACTATATAAATATCTTTTTGACTTAGGATTAGGTCATACTCAAAATGCTTTACAAGTTATATATAGATTAAAAGGTATTTATGCTCAAAGGTTTTACATAATATTGAGAAGTTGGACTGGAGCAAAAAGAGATATTGAATTTTCAGTTCAAGAATTAAGAGATATGTTGCAGTTAGGAGATAAAAATAAAACATTTAATTCTTTTGAAACCAATATACTAAAGAGAAGTATTGATGAAATAAATTCTACAGGAATCATGGAAATAAAGATAAAAGAAAAAATTAAAAAGGGAAGATCTGTAGATAGAATAGTATTTACAGTAAAAGATAATGAGCCTAGAAACTATTTAAGGTTATATAATAAATCAGAAATAGATGAAAGTGTAATATGGTTAGATTATATAAAAGTTGAAAATAAATCATTATTGGAAAGATTGGAATTGAAATATAGCGATATGAATTTTGATAGTCCTATAGTTAAAAATATATTCCACAAAGCTTATGATAAAACTTTAAATAAAGATAATAGATTTGTGATGATTCAAGATAAAAAAGGAAAAAGTAATTTTGCATTATTCAATCACATTGTATCAGGAGAGTTATTAACACAAGAATTAGCATTAACATCACAATTTTAAATGAAAATATGGAGGGAAATATTTATGATTAATAAAAATGAAGATATGAGAAATTCAACTAAAGAAGAAATTAAAGATGATATGGAGAAATTTGAATATAAAATTGAGAATGATGAAAAGCAGTTCATTATTAAAAGTGAAGATTCAAGCGAATATAAAGTATAATAAGAGCAACAACTTTATTTTATTTGATTTAAATATCCTGGCACTAATCCCATCACCCACTTATAACGTTTCAATAAGTTAAGATATTCTATTGCCTTAGCTTGTTCCATCTACCGAGCGACCAAGCTAAAGCAAAGAATAACTAAACTTATTTTTACTATAAGCGGGTACCCGATGGAGTGCATCCAAATAGGTAAGAAGTCCTTTGGGACTTCTTTTTTTATATTGTTTTTTTGAAGCACCAGCCTATCATATTTCCGTTCAAGTTGTAAAGCCATTCCATAAAATTTTTTGTCGGCCAACTGGATCTGCAGTTAGCAGCCAAAAATTTTTATTCCATTTTCCTTTACAACTCACTCCAATATGTAGTCTTAGGCTCAACAAAAAAACAACAACACATGGGATTTTAAACCAGGGTGTTAATTTAAAAAGAAAGGAATTGATTTTTTGAACAGAATTAATATTGTAACTATCAAGATGGAAAAAGTAAAAAGTATGCTTGTGGATAATAAGAATATTGGTTCACCTAAAGATGTTTATAAAATAGTATCTGAATACTTAGATGGAGTTGATAGAGAGCATTTAGTATTATTAACACTAGATACTAAAAATAAAATAACATCTATAAGCACTATATGTATAGGTTCATTAAATGCTAGTGTGGTTCACCCAAGAGAAGTTTTTAAACCTGCTATTCTAAGTAATGCTGCAAGTATAATACTGGCACATAATCACCCAAGTGGCGACACTACACCAAGTAAAGAAGATATTTCAATAACACGAAGAATTAAGGACGGAGGGGATTTATTAGGAATTAAATTATTAGACCATTTAATAATTGGTGATGATTATACAAGTTTAAAAGAAAAAGGAATTGTATAAATAAAAAAAGGCATAACAATGAAGTTACACCCTTACTCACAATAAGATTATAACTCATTGTTTGCCTAAAGTAAAGGAGAATAGAAATGAGTATATATGTACTTTTAACCTATAAAGAATATTGTGATAAAGTAAATGAAACAATGACTTTTGAAGGACTTCATAGATATAAGAAAAAATATTGGAGAGATTAAGTATAGTTAAGGAAGGTAATATTATGAGAAAAAAAATTTGTGAATTTAGAGCAAGAAATTCTATTAAAAATGAACTTGTATTTATAGAAGTTGAATATTATAAGAGCAGTTGGTGGTATATAAATTTTAAAAATGAAAGAAGTTATAAATATAATTCTATTAATGAAGCTATAGACGATATAAGTAATATGTTTGGTGATTGGATTGATTTTAAATTATTAGTCTAATAAATCAAAAAGGTAAGAAGTCCTTAGGGACTTCTTTTTTATTTTTATGTTTTTTTTGAAGCACCAGCCTATCATATTTCCGTTCAAGTTGTAAAGCCATTCCATAAAAATTTTTGTCGGCTATGATCCTTACCAGGAATAGCAGCCAAAATTTTTTATTCCATTTTCCTTTACAACTCACTCCAATATGTAGTCTTAGGCTCAACAAAAAAAACAAACAACAAGAAAGGAAAGGTGCTATTTATGAAATTGAGAGTAGTTATGACAAATGGAGTTAATTATTTAATTGAAAGTGGGGAATTTAAAGACAAAGATTTAATGTCAGCTTTATTAAAATTCCATTCTGATGATTGGGGAATTTTATGTAATGAGGATAAAGAATTTCAAAATGAATTATTAAAAAATCCTAATTCAAAATATGAAGATAGATTTATGGGAGTCTATATGATAAATGGACATAAAATTTGGATTATGAGTGAGTATGATTATTCAATAAAGAGTTTATTAATAACTATCTTACTTCCTGAAGAATACTAAATTTAAAAAGGTGTTCCTCGGGAACACCTTTTCTTAAATAATAAAAAAATAAAAGGAGATTTTAAAAATGAATAGTATAGTTTCTTATCCAACTAGAGGGGAATATGGAGATAATAAATATAGGGGAAATGCAACAGGAAAATTATTAATTGACCTACATAAAATTTATAAATTTGATGAAATAAGTGATTATATGAGTGGAAGTTTTACAACTGCTGATGTAGGAAAAAAACTAGGAATAATAACTAATTGTTATGATTTAAATGGATTGAAAGGAGAAGAAACAAAATTTGATTTAATAGAAAATGATATTAAAGAAAGAAATAATTTTATATATTGGCATCCACCTTATTGGGATATTATTAAGTATAGTGGTCATATGTATGGAGATACACCTTTGAAAAATGATTTATCTCATATTAAAGATTATCAAGAGTTTATAAAAGCTATTAATTATTGCCTATCAAAACAATATGCGAGTTTGAAAGTTGGAGGAAGAATGGCAATATTGATGGCTGATGTAAAAAAGAATCATAAATTATATTCAATGCTTTTGGATATGAATAAATTAGGAACTGTAGAGCAAATAGTAATTAAAGAACAACATAATTGTATGAGCAATCATAGAAAATATTTTAATGAAAATTTTATAAAAATATCACATGAATATTGTTTAATACTTAGAAAAGATGAGCCTTTAATTTTAGATTATATGATTACAAAAAGGGGAAAAATGGATTTAAGAGATAGTTTAAAGGTTACTTGGAAAGACCTTGTTGCTTCAACAATTGAAAGTTTAGGGGGAAGGGTAAATTTAGAGAAGTTATATAAGAGTTTAGAAGGATATAAGAAGACATATAATAATCCAAATTGGAAAGCTAAGATAAGACAAACATTGCAGATATATCCTAATATTTTCGTAAATATAGAACGAGGAGTATGGCAATTAGTATAAATATAAAGATAAAGACTGGTAAAAAAATTACTAGTCTTTTTTGTTGAAATGCTTTTTCCTAAAAAGTATAATAAGAGATATAGAGAAGGGTAGCAAGCATAGTGAGTGGATAGCCACATCACTTTAATTTTAAAATATAAGGAAACCTTAATTTTAAAATTACTTGTTGAGGGATACCCCCAAACCCCCGAATAGAATAAATCATATATGATTTATTTTTTAGAAAGGAATTATAAATTATGGTTAATAGAAAAAGAGATATACAGAAATTTTTTCGAGTGAACGAAGAAGAAGATAAAATGATAAAAGAAAAAATGAAACAGTTAGGAACAGATAACTTTGGGGCATATGCAAGAAAGATGTTAATAGATGGTTATGTAGTTAAAACGGATTATACTACAATAAAAAATTTAATTAAAGAGATTAATAAAATTGGGGTTAATATAAATCAAATTGCTAAAAGAACAAATGAAACAAATAGAATTTATGAAGATGATATAAAAGAGTTAAAAGGAGAGCTTGAACAGGTATGGCAGTTACTAAAATCAAATCTATCAAGTCAACATTAAAAAAAGCATTAGATTATATAATGGATGAAAGCAAAACTGATGGAAAATTATTAGTAAGTGGGGGAAATTGTGCCCCTGAAACTGCATATTTAGAGTTTAAAATGACAGAAGAAACTTGTAAAGAAGTGATAGGAGATTATAGTAAAAAATCAAACAATTTAGCTTATCATATGATACAATCTTTTGATAGAAAAGATAAAATAACTCCTGAAGAAGCTCATAGAATTGGTGAAGAATTAGCAAAGAAATTAACAGATGAAAAATATGAGTATGTAGTTGCAACGCATATAGATAAAGGGCATATTCATAATCATATTATTTTTAATGCTTATAGTTATGCGACCTATAGAAAGTTTAATTGCAATAAAGATACTTTTAAAGAAATTAGAGAAATAAGTGATGAACTATGTAAAGAAAATGGATTAAGTATTGTAGAAAATCCTAAAGGAAAAGGTAAGCATTATAAAGAATGGTTGGAGAATAAAAAGGGTACAAGTTGGAAAGCTTACATTAAAGATACTCTTGATGAATTAATAGATAAAGTTAAGTCATTTGATGAATTAAAAACTGAAATGATTAATAGAGGTTTTGAAATAAAGGAAGGAAAATATATAGCATTTAAAGCACCTAATCAGCAAAGATTTTGCAGAGGAAAAACTATAGGTGAAGAATATACTAAAGAAGCTATAGAAAATAGAATTAATGAAAATCACAAGGCTAAAGAGATAATAATTAATAAAGATATTATTATTAATCAAAATGAAAATAATTATTTTGTTAGAGTGCCAGGAAGTGAAAACTATATATTTATAAATAAATCAGAATGTAATTGGATTAATGAGTTTGAATGTAAAGTAACATTATCAAAAAATGAATATAAATTTATAGATTCTTCAGGGGAAAAAGAAGAAATATTAACTGGTAAAGAAATAAATAATTACTTTACTAGTCAAGATAAAAAATCTAATGATATTAAAGTTGAAGATGTTAAAATTGATGAAAATGTATTTACTATCAGAAGAAATAAGATAAGAGATGTTAAAGAGCTTGCAAATGCAATAGTTCTATTAAGAAAAGAAAATATATCAAATAGAAATGAATTTGATGGTAAAGTACAAGAAGTATTAAATAAGAAAGATGAATTAATTAATATTATTAAAGAATTAGAAAATAAGAACGCTAAATTTAATCAAGTATCTAAATATTTGATAACATACAATAATTATAAAGAAATTTACGAGAAACATGGAAATAAGAAAACTATATTTGGGGGATATAAAAAACATGAAAATGAGATATTAATGTTCCTTCATGCTAAAGAAAAACTAGAAAACTTGGGTATAAATACAAACGTTAGTATAGATAAGTTAAAAGAAAAAATAATTGAACAAAAAGAAGAAATTTCATTATTAGGTAATGAATTTAAAAATATAGAAAAAAGATTAGAAAGTATAAGAAAGGCTAATAGTAAAATAGAAAATATAATACAAGAAAAAATCGACTTAACTAAAGAGAAAGAAAAAGAGAGATAAATTAATCTTATACAAAAATCATTAGTTATTAGGATCATTGGTTATCTTTATATAAAGGCATAAATAAAAGTACAATGTAGTTGAATATTTATATGCAGAATGGTATAATATATTATATAGAATATAATGATTATAAATCAGTATAAAGAGCGGTGAATCTCCACCAGTAAGTGAGAAACTAAAAGAGCGGTGAATCTCCACCAGTAAGCGAGAAACT
>NZ_JBCOAB010000020.1:0-60370 GCF_040227035.1 Clostridium sp. RTP31139st1_H3_RTP31139_211217 | reverse complement strand
AATTAGTGTATAAAATTTTGAACAATTAAAAAGGAGTTGTATTCAGACTGAATTTATTAATTCAATCTGATACAGCTCCTTTTTACTATCTATTTAGATATTCTTCCATAATATTTTTAACCATAGGAATTGGAATGCTACTTCCACCTCTATCTTTAACATCTTCTATAATTGTTGCAATAGCTAATTTTGAACTAGTAGTATCTACTGCAACAAACCATCCATTTTCAGTTCCGTTAGTATCATCTTGAGATGATTTAATTTCAGCAGTTCCAGTTTTAGCAGCTATATTATATCCGTCAATTTTCATTTCATATGCATGACCATCTTCATCATTTACCATAGCAGAAAAATCTTCAATTAAAGTTTGAAGGTTTTCAGGCTTAATAGCAGATTCTTTCCAAATAGAAGCAGTACTATTATCAGATAAAACTAATCTAGGAGTCATAATATTACCATTGTTAGCTAAAGCGCTATATGCTAAGGCCATATTTAAAGGAGTAACCATTAATTCACCTTGACCATAACCTGTATCAGCAAGTAAAATTTCAGAATTTAAACTTCCATCGTTAGAAATACTAGAATCAGTCATTGGATATTCGAAAGTCATTTCTTCACCTATACCAAATCCTTTTATACCACTAATTAAATCATCGCTACCGATCTTTAATGCAGCTTGGGCAAAGTAAATATTATCAGAGTGTTTAGCGGCTTCTCTTAATGAAACTGGACTAACATTTTCTACCCTAGTTATTTTATAATTACCCCAACTTGAATCTTTTTGCCATGTTAATCCATTAATTTCTATAGATTCATCAGGGTTAATTTTTCCAGTATTTAAGCCAATTGCAGCTGTTATTAGTTTCATAGTAGAGCCAGGGGCATATGTTTTACTGAATCTATTTACAGTATCAGTGTAATTATTTGCTTCTCTTTCTGCAGCTTTAGTTTTAGTGACATAAGTTGTAAACATATTAGAATCATATGATGGAGAGCTTACTAAAGCTAAAACTTCACCAGAAATAGGATCAACAGCTGTTACAGCTCCTTTTTCTCCATTTAACTGTGTATAGGAATTATTTTGTAAAGTTGAATCTATTGTAAGTTTAATATCTTCGCCATTAATAACTTCTTTTTTTAATATACTTATTTCATCAGAGCCTCTTTTAATGTAAATTTCAGCTCCATCTTCACCGCGTAAAGTATCTTCATAAACAGATTCGATTCCAGCCTTACCAATTAAACTTGTTGAAGTATAACTATAGTCATTTTTATTTTCCAATTCTTCAGCAGTAATTGCTCCAACGTAACCAATTAATCTTCCGAATGCTTCTCCACCATAGTAAACTCTTGAAGTTTTAGTATTAATAAGAATTCCTTCTTCATTTCTATTAGTAAGAGTTTGGAGTTTTTCATCGGTAGTAGTTATACTAACTATTGGAACAAAAAGCTCAGGATCGGTATTTGCATCTAACTTGCTTATAATAGTATCTTCACTAATATCTAATGTATTTGCTAGTTCTGTAATTTTAGAATTACGATTTTCATTATTAAATTTAGATGGATGAATTCCAACTACTGAAATTGTACCATCTTCAGCTAAAATATTACCATCTCTATCTAATATCTTACCTCTAGAATGATTTGTGGTTCTAACATAAACTTTATCATCCTTTATCATATTAGGGAAAATCAAACTCTCATCCCAATTAATTAGATAGTTGTCCTCTTCTTTATAAATATCTACGTCAAAATTTGTTAAATTTAACTCACCAGCGATAGTTGTTGCTTTTAAAGTAAATGAGGCAGTATAGTAATTATCTTTTTTTTCAAGATCCTTATTTAAGGAAATATCTAAATTGTCTAAGTTAATTGCCGAGTAGATAGTTTTATATCTATTAACAAAGGTTTCCTCATTAATTGATTCCTTAGATTCTTTTGTTAACATGGAATACATTCCAGAAAAATCACTTTTAAGCCATTTTTCAACATAGGAATTAAAAGCTTCATTATATTTACTTGTTTTTGAGCAACCTAATGAAAATATTATTACTATAATTAATGATAAAAGTAAAAGCAACTTATTTAGGTTTTTCATAATCATCCTCCTTTGATTGTTTAATATACTTTATTATACTATTTTAAGGAAAACATTCCAAATAAAATAATAAGTTAGCAATTTTATAATTATTTATGAATAATAGAATTTAAATATAAAATGTATTGATAAATTTTTAGTATATATATATAATCATCATATCGAAAAAAATAGATATGAGGTGTTGTAATGGAGAATAAATATGAAGCCAATTCTAAGGTATTTAAAGCTTTTTGTGATGAAAATAGATTGATGATTCTTGAGATTCTTCAAAGTGGAGAAAAATGCGCATGTCATTTATTGAAAAAAATAAATATCAGTCAATCCACTTTATCACATCATATGAAAATATTATGTGAATCTGGAGTAGTTAAAAATAGAAAAGAAGGTAAATGGACTTATTATTCAATAAGTAATGAGGGCTGTGAATATGCATTTAGCTTATTGAAGATATTAACGAAGGTACATAGTAATGAAAATGTGGATAATTCAAAATGTAAAAATTAAATAAAAAATATATTAAAAATAAATAAGATTAAATTAGTAAAGGATGATTGGAATGAAGAAAAAAGTAGCTTTTATTTGTGTTCACAATTCTTGTAGATCACAAATGGCAGAAGCATTAGGAAAAATTTATGGTAATGAAGAGTTTGAATGTTATTCAGCAGGAACTGAAACAAAACCAATGATTAATCAGCAAGCAGTTAAGATAATAAAAGATTTATATAAAGTTGACATGAATAAAACACAAAAGTCTAAATTGTTAAGTGATATCCCTAAAGTAGATATAGTGATAAAAATGGGATGTAATGTTATATGTCCACATCTATATGCAGAACATATTGAAGATTGGGGCTTAGAAGATCCTACGGGAAAAAGTGATGAAGAGTTCATAAAGGTAGCTAAAGCAATAGAAGAAAAGGTAAAAGAATTAGCAAAAAAGATTAAGAATAACGAAATTTAAAAAGAAAAATTTTATAATACGAGATTATTATAAAGTAGTAAATTTTGAGAAAGATTTGCGGATGGAGATAATATGAAAAAAATAGACTTAACTAGGGGAAAAGTCATATCAGTTATAGCTGCACTAGCATTACCTATAATGGGTAGTTCATTATTACAATTTACATATAATTTAATTGATATGATATGGGTAGGAAGGCTTGGAAGTAATGCTGTAGCAAGTATTGGTTCTTCAAGTTTGTATATTAATATTGGTAATGCTTTAAATTCTTTAGTTGTTATTGGAACAGGAATTAAAGTTGCACATGCAATTGGTAGAAAAAATGAGAATGAAATAAAGGAATATATAAATTCAGGAATAGTAATAAATATAATTATTGGTACTGTTTTTGGGTTAATTCTAATCTTTTTAGGAAAAGGATTTATAGAATTTTTAAATTTGAATAATAGTGAAGTAGAAAGTAATGCTTATTATTATTTAGCTTTAAATGCTCCTATTTTATTTTTTGCTTTTTTTAATATGATGTATACAAGAATATTGGGGAGTTTTGGTAATAATAAGTTAGCTCTGAAGATAAATGGAGTTGGAGTTATTTTAAATATAATTCTTGATCCTGTATGTATCTATGTTTTAAATTTTGGTGTCATTGGTGCAGGGGTTAGTACTTTAATAGCTAATGTTATAATGTTTATTTTATTTAGAATAAATACAAATGGGATACTTAATTATAGGTATGATTTAAAGGTTGATTTTGAAAAGATAAAAGAAATAATAAGGCTTGGTTTTCCAATGGCATTTCAAAGAATTTTATTTACAATTATAAATATTATCTTAGCTAAGATTATAGCGATGTTTGGATCAGAAGCGATTGCTGCACAAAAAATTGGAGTTCAAATAGAGTCTATCGCTTATATGATAATTGGAGGATTAAATGGTGCTGTTGCAAGTTTTACTGGTCAAAATTTTGGAGCAGGAAAATCAAACAGAATAAAGGAAGGATATAGAAGTGCATTAGTAGTGGGAATAAGTTATGCAATAGTTATGGCAGGAGTATTTTTATTGCTTAATAGGCCATTAATTAGGTTATTTATAAGTGATGAATCAACAATTTTAATTGCATCAGCTTATTTAAAAGCAGTAGCTTTTTCACAAGTTTTTAGTGCTATTGAAATGATATCAAATGGAATGTTTACAGGTATAGGAAAACCTAATATTCCTGCAACTATTAGTATTGTGTTTACAAGTCTTAGAATTCCTCTTGCTCTAGTATTAATTAAACCTTTTGGGATAAGTGGAATTTGGATTAGTATTTGTATATCTAGTATTTTAAAAGGAATATGTTCTTACTTTATTTATGAAACTAAGATTAGAAAGATTTTATAGAGAATATATGTTTTTAGGAAAGTATGATATAATTAGTTAAAATTCCAAATGAAAAAGGAGCAAATATGAGTAAAGTGTTAGTATTGGCAGAAAAGCCATCAGTAGGAAGAGACTTAGCAAAGGTTTTAAAATGTAATAATAATAAGGGTTCATATATAGAAGGAAGTAAATATATTGTAACTTGGGCTATGGGTCATTTAGTTGGACTTATGGATCCAGAAGGTTATGATAATAAATATAAAGAATGGAAGATGGAAACTCTTCCTATGTTACCAAAATACATGAAGTTAGTAGTATTAAAGAAAACTGGAAAGCAATTCAACGAAGTTAAGAAACTTATGAATAGAAATGATGTTAGCGAAATAGTAATTGCTACAGATGCTGGAAGAGAAGGGGAACTTGTTGCTAGATGGACTATTGAAAAAGCAGGGGTTAAGAAGCCACTTAAAAGATTATGGATTTCATCTCAAACTGATAAAGCTATTTTAGATGGATTTAGAAATTTAAAAGATGGTAAAGAATATGAAAATCTATATAGAGCAGCCGTTTGTAGAGCTGAAGCTGATTGGCTAGTTGGACTTAATGTAACAAGAGCTTTAACTTGTAAGTATAATGCACAATTATCTGCTGGGAGAGTTCAATCTCCAACACTTGCAATGATAGTTCAAAGAGAAGAGGAAATAAGAAACTTTAAGCCTAAGCCATATTATACGATAAATGCAAAAACTAAAGGTTATAGTTTAGCGTGGGTAAATAAAGATAATAATGGTAGAATATTTGATGAAGATTTTGCAAATAAAATTGTTTCTAAAATAAAAGGAGCAGAAGGTGAAATAGCAAATATTATTTCAACAAATAAAAAGAAGTTTGCACCTGCTTTATATGATTTAACCGAATTGCAAAGGGATGCTAATAAGATTTTTGGATATTCAGCAAAGCAAACATTAAATATAATGCAAAGATTATATGAAAATCATAAAATATTGACTTATCCAAGAACAGATTCAAGATATGTTACTACAGACATAGTAGCGACTATTCCTGATAGACTTAAAGCTGTTGCAATTGGTGAATACAGAAGTATTGCTGATGATTTATTAAAAACAAAGATAAATGCTCATAAAGGTTTTGTAGATAATTCTAAGGTTAGTGATCACCATGCAATTATTCCAACTGAAGAAAAGCCTAATCTTTCTAACTTAAGTTCGGAAGAAAGAAAAATATATGATTTAGTTGTTAAAAGGTTTTTAAGTGTACTATTACCACCTTTTGAATATATACAAACTACAATTGAAGGAAAAATTGAAAATGAAAAATTTATAGCTAAGGGAAAGGTAATATTATCAAAAGGCTGGAAAAAGCTTTATGATAAATTGGAAGATGACTCAAGTGAAGAGGATATTAAAGAACAAGTATTGCCTAAATTAAGTAAAGGGAATAAATTTGTTGTAGAAAATGTTTCTTTAAATAAAGGAGAAACTAAACCTCCAGCAAGATTTAATGAAGGTACACTTTTATCTGCAATGGAAAATCCTCATAAGTATATAAATGTAGGAAAAGAAGCAGCTAAGACTTTAGGGGAAACTGGAGGCTTAGGAACAGTTGCAACTAGAGCTGATATTATTGAAAAATTATTTAATTCATTTGTTATTGAAAAGAAAGGTAAAGAAATCGTACCTACATCTAAAGGAAAGCAACTTATTGAATTAGTACCAACTGAATTAAAAACACCTTTACTTACTGCAAAGTGGGAAAGTCAATTAGATGAAATTGCAAAAGGTAAAAGAGATTGGAATGGATTTATTAGGGAAATGAAAAATTATTCTATTGCTTTAGTAGAAGATGTTAAGGGCGGAAATAGTAAATTCGTACATGATAATAAAACAGGAAAAAAATGTCCTAATTGTGGCAAATATCTTTTAGAAGTTAAAGGTAAAAATGGAACAATGAATGTTTGTCAAGATAGAGAGTGTGGATATAGAGAAAATGTTGCTAGGCTAACAAATGCTAGATGTCCTGAGTGTAAGAAAAAATTAGAAATTAGAGGGCAAGGAGAAGGTAAAATTTACGTTTGCACAGGGGCAAATTGTAATTTTAGAGAAAAAGCATCTTCTTTTGAAAAGAGATTTGATAAAAAGGGAAAAGTGGATAAGAGAGAAACTCAAAGAATTATGGCTAAAATGAAGAAAGAAGCAGAAAAAGAAGCTATAGAGGATAATCCATTTGCAGCTTTATTAGGAAATATGAAGTTTGATGAAAAATAGTATAAAATAGTATATTGAAGTGTATTGAAAAGCAAGATTAGGAATAATTTTGCTTTTTAATGCTATAATATAAATAGTAAATGAAGTTTTTCTGAAAGAAGCGTAAAAAATATATGTAAAAAATGGAGAAAATCCTAATCTTACTTGCTATTGGAAAGTAGACATAATATAATTAATGTTGAAACAAAAAGAATAGAAGGGGGAAAACCATGAAAAAAGGACATACAAAAGGTAGAAGTACTATATTATTTATTCTTACCTTAATTGTTATAGTTGTATTTGCCTTTGCAGGTGCTAGAGGCGTTGAAATAGCAGGATGGGAATTTAAGTCATTCAATAAAGCTATTACTAAGGGGCTTGATCTACAAGGTGGAGTTTCTGTGTTAATGGAGATACAGGATGAAGATGTAACAAAAGAGGACTTAGAAAAGACAAGACAACTTATCGATTTAAGAGTTAATAAGCTTGGTGTTGCTGAAACTTCAGTGACAGTGGAAGGTGACAGAAGGGTAAGAGTTGAAATTCCAGGTGAATACGATTCAAAAGATTTAGTTGATAGTTTATCTAAGACTGGTAATTTGACTTTTAAAGATGAAGATGGAAACGAAGTGTTAAGTGGTTCAGATGTAGAAGAGGCAGGAACTATGCTTGATTCTACAAGTAATGCTCCAGTTGTAACTTTAAAGTTAACTGATGAAGGAACAAAAAAGTTTGCTGAAGCAACTGAAAACAACCTTAATAAGAAGATTTATATTTACATGGATGATGAAGAAATTTCTGCTCCAACAGTTGATAGTGTAATTACTGGTGGAAATGCTATTATCAAGGGAAGTAGTTCTATAGATGAAGCTAAGAATTTGGCAGGATTAATTAATGCAGGAGCTCTTCCAGTAACAGTAAAAGCTATACAAATTGAAAATGTAGGAGCACAATTAGGTGCGGAAGCACTTCCAAATGCAGTTAAGGCTGGACTTATAGGAATAGCAATTATATTTTTATTTATGATTCTTTATTATAGGATTCCAGGAGTTATTGCATGTATTGCATTAACGTTATATGTATGCTTAACATTATTAGTATTTGTTGAAGCTGATGTTGCATTAACACTTCCAGGAATTGCAGCCTTCTTGTTAACAGTTGGTATGGCAGTTGATGCAAATGTACTTATATTTGAAAGAGTTAGAGAAGAGTTAAAAAATGGTATGTCTGTTAAATCTGCGGTTGAAAAAGGATTTAGTAATGCATTGTCATCGATCGTTGACTCTAATATAACAACTATTATTGCAGCATTAGTACTTTATTTTATGGGTACAGGTAGTGTAAAAGGATTTGCTGTTACATTAATGATAGGTATAGCAGTAAGTATGTTTACAGCTATAGTTGTAACAAAGACATTAATGAAATGGGCTGTTAACATGGGAATGTTAAAGTCTAATTGGCAGTTTAGAGTAAAGAGGGGGTAATGAGATATGTTTAAGATAGTAGAAAAGTCAAAAATTTGGTTTTCAATATCCCTTGCAATTATATTAATTGGTGTAGTTTTAATGTGTACTAGAGGATTAAACTTTGGTATAGATTTTAAAGGTGGTACTAAGTTAGTAGTTGAGCTTGGTGATAATTTTGATAAGGTAGAAGTTGATAATATAGTAAAAGAGTATGCTTCTGATGCAGTAACAAAAACTGTTGAAGGTACTCAATATGAAATTAAATCAACTGAATTAGATGAAACAAAAACTGCAGAATTATTTGATGCTCTTAAAGAAAAGTATACTTTAGATGATTCAGCATTAGTTTCTGAAACTCAAATTGGGCCATCAGTTGGTAAAGAACTTAGTAGAAATGCGATAATTGCAGTATTAGTAGCATGCGTAGCTATGTTAGTTTATATAGCAATTAGATTTGAATTTACATTTGGTGTTGCTGCAATTGGAGCTTTAATACATGATGTATTAATAACTTTATCTGTGTATGCAATATTTGATATTCCAGTTAATAGCTCATTTATAGCAGCTATGTTAACTATTGTAGGGTATTCTATAAATGATACTATAGTTGTATTCGATAGAATAAGAGAAAATAATCATAGTATGAGAAGAAGTAATCCAGCAGAAATCGCTAATAAAAGTATTAATAAAACTTTAGCTAGATCTATTAATACATCATTAACTACATTAATTATTATTGGTGCAGTAAATGTATTTGTCCCTACAGTTAGAGAGTTTTCATTCCCATTATTAATAGGTATAGCAGCAGGAGCTTATTCATCAATATTTATTGCTTCACCTATTTGGGTAATATTAAAGAATAAAATGAATAAGAAAAAGTCAGTAAAGACTGCATAATACAAAAATAACTGCTCATTTGAGTAGTTATTTTTTTGAGATAAATAATTTTTAAAAGTATTAATATTAATTTATAAATATATATAATGAGATTTAAATATATAATTAAATTATAAAGAAATTAAAATTTGAAGAGTAATATTAATTTGGACATGCAAAATATATGATATAATGACATAAAATAGTAGCAAGATGTAGGAATGAAAAGCTTTTATATAACAAATAATTAGGTAGAATTAAAAAAAATCAGAAAAATCTTATAAAATGCCATTCTTTTTAAGAAAACATTTGTAATATAGATAAAATTACATTATAATATAAATGTTTTCTTATTAATGTGGAGGAGTTTGTCATGCGTAAGTTTTGGGAAAGTATATATAGTCCAAATTACATAAGTGGATATAATCCCTTTATACTTAAAGATATGAATAAAGCAATAGAACGTATGGTATCAGCAATTAATAATAGAAAAAAAATTGTTGTTTATGGGATACCTAATGTAGATGGATTATGTGCTATTTCATCCCTTATACTGGTTTTGAAATATTTAAATGCAGATATTGAATACGTAGTCCATGATGATTCTTCAGTAAAATCGAAGATTACTACAAAGGATATAATTAATAACGTGCATTTTTTAGGTGGAGAATTACTTATAGCCTTAGGAATAGATTTAAAATCAAGTGAAGAAGAAGAGCTTTGTAAAAATCTTGGTATAGATTTGATAGTTATAGAAAATAGAGACATAAATTATGAGTATGATCACATATACTTAAATCCTAATCAAAAAGGATGTCAATATAGATATAAAAATTTATCAATAAGTGGATTAACTTTTAAATTGATGCAAGCAATTGCAATTTATTATAATATTAAAAGTATTAATAAGTATTTGGATTTAATTTTAATAGGTGAAAAGTCGGCGAAGACTCCTAAAAAGGGTGAGAACTTCGTTATTATAAAAGAAGGAATGAAGTTTTTAATTAATACAAATAATTATGGTTTAAGGTCCATAATGGAAGCCTATAATATGATAAGCATAAATGAAGAAAGTATAGATAAAATTATAGATGTTATAACACCAACTATTAATGTTGTTACTATGATGGATAATGCTAGAATTATTATAGAGTTATTAATTACAAATAGAAAAGAAAGAGCAGAACAAATAACTAAGTATTTAAATAAGTCTAAGGAAAATGTATAATATAAATATAATAATTTTTGACTATAATAAATACAAGAATAAGTGAATATGGAGGATTTGTAATGGATCTAAAAAAAAGCATTAGAATAGTGGAAAACTTTCCAAAGCCAGGTATCAGCTTTAAGGATATTACAACTTTAATATCAGATGGAGAAGCATTTAAGTATTCAATAGATGCTATTGCTGAACATTTAAAAGATAAAAATGTTGATATTATATTAGGACCTGAAGCAAGAGGATTTATATTTGGAGTACCAGTTGCATATGCATTAGGGGTAGGTTTTATTCCAGTTAGAAAGAAAGGTAAATTGCCTTTTGAAACAATTTCTGTTAACTATGATTTAGAGTACGGAACTGACGTGTTAGAAATTCATAAAGATGCAATTAAAAAAGGGCAAAGAGTTGCTATAGTTGATGATTTACTTGCTACTGGCGGAACTATTGAAGCTGTAACAAGATTAGTAGAAGAAGCTGGTGGAGAAGTTGTAGCTTTAGATTTTGCTATTGAACTTACAGATTTAAAAGGAAGAGAAAAATTAAAGGGTTATGAAGTAATGTCATTAGTTCAATATGATATATAACTTATTGAAATACCTTAAATTTTAATATATAATTACTGTAAAGGTGGCTGGTTTATTTAACCAGCCATAAATTTTAAATAAAATTTTATAAATAATGGATATAATTAATTTCAATATAGTAGATTATTATTAAATTCTTTTTAGAATTAAATAATAAAATGTTTTATTTTAGAATATATAAAGGGAGGATCCTAATGGTTGAGGTATTGATACAAAAAATAAAAGAAAATTGTACTAATGTAGATTTAAATGTTGTCAATAAGGCATTTAACTTTGCTTTTGAAGCACATAAGGAGCAAAAGAGAGAATCGGGAGAACCATACATAATTCATCCAGTAGATGTTGCTATCATCTTAGCAGAATTAGGTATGGATACTAGTACCATAGTTGCAGGATTGCTCCATGATATTATAGAAGATACTGATTATACATATGATGATATCAAAACAATATTTAGTGAAGAAGTGGCAAATTTAGTTAGTGGTGTAACTAAAATAACTAAAATGGAATATAAGTCTAAGGAAGAACAGCAAGCAGATAATTTTAGAAAAATGCTTTTGGCAATGGCTAATGATATTAGAGTAATTATTATAAAATTAGCAGATAGATTACATAATATGAGAACATTAAAATATATGCCAAAGGAGAAACAAAAAAGAATATCTAAGGAAACGTTAGATATATATGCTCCACTTGCACATAGATTAGGTATTTCTAAGGTTAAATGGGAACTAGAGGATTTATGTTTTAGATATCTACATGAAGAAGAATATTATGATTTAGTACATCAAATTTCTGAAAAAAGAGTAGAAAGAGAAACATATATATCTCAAATTATTGATGATTTATATAATAAGCTTGAAGAAGCTGGAATTGATTCAGATATTGATGGGCGTCCAAAGCATTTTTATAGCATTTATAGAAAAATGGTTACAAAAAATAAGAGTATAGAACAGATATTTGACTTAACTGCTATAAGAATACTTGTTAATTCAGTAAAGGATTGTTATGAAGTACTAGGGATAGTTCATACAATATATAAACCTATTCCAGGTAGATTTAAAGATTATATTGCAATGCCTAAGCCAAATATGTATCAATCATTACATACTACTGTAATAGGACCACAAGGTAAAACATTTGAAATTCAAATTAGAACTTTTGAAATGCACAAAACAGCTGAATATGGTATAGCAGCTCACTGGAAGTATAAAGAAGGTGATACTTCTGATACTAAAGAAAAATCATTTGAAAATAAGTTAGTATGGCTAAGAGATATGCTTGAATGGCAAAAAGAAACTTCAGATGCGGAAGAGTTTATGGAAGGATTTAAAATTAATCTTTTTACAGATGAAATTTTCTTATTTACACCTAAGGGAGTAGTAATAGATTTACCAAATGGAGCTACACCTATAGATTTTGCTTACAGAATACATACTGATATAGGGAATAAATGTGTTGGTGCAAAGGTAAATGGTAAAATAGTTCCACTTGATTATAAGTTAAAAACTGGTCAAATAGTTGAAATATTGACATCAAATAGTTCTAAAGGTCCTAACATGGATTGGCTTAATATTGCCAAGAGTAATCAAGCTAAGAGTAAAATTAGAGCTTGGTTTAAAAAGGCTAAGAAGGAAGAAAATATCACAAAAGGTAAGGAAGTATTTGAAAAAGAGCTTAAAAAGCAAGGAGTTCATTACGCTGATATTGCTAAAGGTGAATCTTACGATAAGTTTATAAAGAGATATAATATTAATTGTATGGATGATTTATATGCTTTAGTTGGACTTGGAGCAGTAGTAGCTTCAGCATTCATAGCTAAACTTAAGGAAGAAAATTTAGCAAAAGATGAAAAGGAAGAAATATTAAATAAGGCTATTGAAGAAAATATTCAAAAAAATGGGAAAAAGAAAAAAGAAAATAATTATGGTGTTACAGTTAAAGGTGTAGATAACTTAATGGTTAGATTTGCAAAGTGTTGTAATCCCGTTCCTGGTGATGATATTTTAGGGTATATAACTAAAGGTCGTGGGGTTTCAATTCATAGAAAGGACTGTAGCAATCTTAAGACTCTTATCAATGAGGATCCACAAAAAGTTGTAGATGTATCATGGGGTATATCTAAAGGTGTTGCCTATATGGCAGAAATTCAAGTTAAAACTGAAGATAAATCAGGTATACTTTCTGATGTTATGAATATTATTATGGATACAAAATTACCACTTAATGCTTTAAATGCAAAAAGTGCAAAGGGCAATTTAGCTTATATTAATATTAAAGTTAAAATTGATACTGTAGATCAATTAAAAGAATTAATGAGAAAAATAAGAAAATTACCTGGAGTAATGGATGTATATAGAATGAATAATTAGAGGTTGATATATAATGAGAGCAGTTGTACAAAGAGTAACATATTCTAATGTAAAAGTTGATGGATCTATTGTAGGTGAAATAAACAAAGGTTTTAATGTACTTATAGGTATTTCAAAAGAAGATACTGAAGAAGATATGAAATATATTAAAGATAAACTAATAAATCTTAGAGTTTTTGAAGATGAAAATGATAAAATGAATTTATCTTTGTTGGATGTAAAAGGTGAACTTCTTATAATATCTCAATTCACGTTATATGGTGATGCAAGAAAAGGAAGAAGGCCAAATTTTATGAATGCTTTAGGCGGGGATGATGCTAAGATTTTTTATGATAAGTTTATAGAAATGATGAAGGAAACGGGATTAAAAATAGAAACTGGAATTTTTGGTGCACACATGCAAGTTGATATTAAAAATGATGGTCCAGTGACTATATTACTTGATAGTAGCAAAGCTTTTTAAGTAAAGTTAATATAATTTGTGAGGTGAATTTATGATAATAAAAACTTACCCTTTAGGAGTATATGAAGAAAATATTTATGTTTTAGTAGATGAAAAGAGTAAAGATGCTTGCATAGTTGATCCAGGAGGTCACGGAAATATATTAATTAAAAATATTGAAGAGTTAAATTGTAATGTAAAATATATTCTTTTAACTCATGGGCATTTTGATCATGTAGAAGCCTTAAATGAAGTTGCTGAAAAGTTTAAAGCTCCTATATATATGAATGAAAATGAAGTTCATTTTATGGAAACTGATAAAACAGTTTTTGGTGAACTTCCAAAGGAATATAACATTGTTAAAGATGGAGATACTTTACCATTTGGCGATGATGTAATAAAATGTATTCATACACCAGGGCATACTAAGGGTGGAATGTGCTATCTTTATAAAGATGCTTTATTTACAGGTGATACTTTATTTAAAGGGTCAGTAGGGAGAAGTGATTTTATAGGTGGAGATTTTAATGAGCTTATTACATCAATTAAAACAAAATTAATGGTTTTAGATAATGATATAAAGGTTTATCCAGGGCATATGGACTCTTCCAATATAGGGTATGAAAGATTAAGAAATCCATTCCTACAAGATGAATTTGAGATTTTCTAAACAAAAGGAGATATTATGGAAGTAAAAATTAAATTAAATGACATGAAATACAGATATGATGTATATCAGATGTTTAATATTTATTTTCCATTAGATGAAATTAAATTTTTAGATGATGGAGATTATATTGTTAATATTTTAGAAGATAAGGTAGAGTTTAAGTGCAACGAGTACTATAATGAAACTAAAATATTTGAAAATATTAAAGAAGACATTAAAAGACTGGTATTTTCTTCATTAAAAGACATTACAAAAGAAGAATATCCTTGGGGGATTTTAGTTGGGATAAGACCTTCTAAAATAGCTCTTAAATATTTAGAAGAAGGAAAAACAGAAGAAGAAATTATTGAAATTTTTAAAACTAAGCATTTAGCAAATGAAGAAAAGGCAAAGTTATGCATAGAAATAGCTAAAGCGGAAGAGAAGTTTGTAAATAAAAACAGTAATAGTATTGCAATTTATATTGGTATGGCATTTTGTCCTACAAGATGTTTTTATTGTTCTTTTGCAGCAAATCCTATAATAGGGAATAAAAAGCTAGTGAGTCCATACTTAGAAGCATTAATTAGAGAAATTAAAGCAATGAAAAAGTATGTTAATGATAGAAAGCTTAATATAGAATCTGTATACTTTGGAGGTGGTACTCCGACAGCAGTAAACAATGAAGAGTTTGAAATTGTTATGAAAGAAGCTTACGAAGCTTTTGTTAAAGATAAAAATGTTAAAGAATTTACTGTTGAATGTGGAAGACCTGATAGTATTACAAGAGAAAAACTACAAACTATGTTAAATTATGATGTTACAAGAATTAGTATTAATCCTCAAACTATGAATGATGATACTTTAAAAATGATAGGAAGAGGACATAATTCAAATGAAGTTATAGAAAAGTTTAATTTAGCTAGAAGTATGGGGTTTAATGATATAAATATGGATATGATAATAGGTCTTCCAGGTGAAGGGATAAAGGAAGTCCTTCATACTAAAGAAGAAATATTAAAGCTTAAACCTGATAGTTTAACTGTTCATGGGCTTTCTTTAAAGAGAGCATCAATTCTTTATGAAAACTTTGTTCTTAAAAAAGGAATCCAAGTTAAGAAGCAAAATGAATTAGCTTTAATGTATGAAGAAAGTAGAAAATTAGCTAATGAATTAGGATTAAAACCTTATTATATGTACAGACAAAAAAATATGGTTGGAAATATGGAGAACTTAGGTTATTCTAGAAAAGGTGCAGAATGTATTTATAATATTGAAATGATAGAAGATAAGCAAACTATTATTGCTTTAGGTGCAGATGCAGTTTCAAAGGTTGTTTTCTTAGATGAAAATAGAATAGAAAGATTTGCAAATATCAAAGATGTTAGAGAATACGTAAGTAGAATAGAAGAAATGATAGAAGGTAAGATAAAGCTATTAGATAGCCTTTACCTAAAAGAGGAGGAATAATTAAATGGAAATGCAAGCTCCAAAAGGAACGAAGGATATGCTGCCACAAGATGCGTATAAATGGCATTTTGTTGAGAAAACATTTAGAGATGTAGCAAAATATTATGGGATGAGAGAAATTAGAACTCCTATGTTTGAACACACTGAATTGTTTGCAAGAGGTGTTGGAGATACTACTGATATAGTTCAAAAGGAAATGTATACTTTTAATGACAAAGGTAATAGAAGTATTACATTAAAGCCAGAAGGAACAGCAGGAGCAGGAAGAGCTTTTATAGAAAGTAGATTATTTAATGAAGCACAACCAACAAAACTTTATTATATAACTCCATGTTTTAGATATGAAAATGTTCAAAAAGGTAGATTTAGACAATTCCATCAATTTGGTACAGAAGTATATGGTTCAAAAGAGCCATCTATGGATGCAGAAGTAATTGCTTTAGCTATGCAAGTTTTAAAAACTTTAGGACTTCAAAGCTTAAGCTTAAATATAAACAATTTAGGATGTCCAAAGTGCAGACCAAATTATAATGAAGCATTAAAGAATTATTTAAAAGAAAATTACGATAATTTATGTCCGTTATGTCAATCAAGATTCGAGAAGAATCCAATGAGAATATTAGACTGTAAAGAAAGAAAATGTAATGAAATAACTAAAAATGCTCCAATAATACTTGATTATATGTGTGAAGAATGTGATACTCACTTTGATTCAGTTAAAAAGTATTTAACAGCATTAAATATTCCATTTACAGTTGATCCAGGAATAGTAAGAGGATTAGATTATTACACTAAAACAATATTTGAAATTTTAAATGATGAATTTACTGTTTGTGGTGGTGGAAGATATGATAAGCTTATAGAACAATTAGGTGGTCCAGAAATGCCAGCAGTTGGTTTTGGAATGGGGGTAGAAAGACTTATCATGATTTTAGAAAAAGAAGGAATAGAAATTCCAAATGAAACTCTTTTTGATTTATACATAGGTGCTAGGGGTGATGATGCTAAATTTGAAGCCTTTACTTTAGCTAATAAGTTAAGAGAAGCTGGTATAAAGACAGAAGTAAATCATATGGGAAGAAGTGTAAAAGCAGAAATGAAATATGCCAATAAAATTGGTGCTGCATTTACTACAATTTTAGGTGATGACGAACTTCAAAATAAATCAATAAAGCTTAAGAGAATGAGCGATGGAGAACAGTTTGAAGTAAGTTTAGATAATATACAAGAGATAGCTAATGCTATCAAATAGTTAGGAGGAAGTTTACCAATGGGTGAGTCTTTAAATGGATTAAAAAGAACCATGATGTGTGGTGAACCTAGAGAAGTAAACGTAGGAGAAAAAATAACTCTTATGGGATGGGTTCAAAGAAATAGAAAACTTGGAGGTCTTCAATTTATAGACCTTAGAGATAGAACAGGAATTATGCAAATAGTTTTTGGTGAAGAAATTAATGCAGAAAGCTTTGAAAAAGCTAAAGCTGTAAGACCAGAATATTGTGTAGCTGTAACTGGGGAAGTTGTTTTAAGAGAAGCTCCAAATGCTTCTATGGAAACTGGAATGGTAGAATTAAAATGCGAAAGTATTAAAGTTTTATCAGAATCAGAAACTCCACCAATATACATTAAAGAAGGATTAGATGCAGCTGAAAATATAAGATTAAAATATAGATATTTAGATCTTAGAAGACCAGATATGCAAAAAATCTTTATGATAAGAAACAGAACTACAAAAGCTGTAAGAGATTATCTTGATAATAATGGTTTCTTAGAAATAGAAACTCCAATATTAAATAAGAGTACACCAGAAGGTGCTAGAGATTACTTAGTTCCATCTAGAAATTATCCAGGAATGTTTTATGCACTTCCACAATCTCCACAAATATTTAAGCAATTATTAATGGTATCTGGATTTGATAAATACTATCAAGTTGCTAAATGTTTTAGAGATGAAGATTTAAGAGCAAATAGACAGCCAGAATTTACTCAAATCGATTTAGAAATGAGCTTTGTTGAGCAAGATGATATTATGGCATTAAATGAAGGTTTAATAGCTCATGTATTTAAAGAAGTTTTAGGTCATGAAGTAAAGCTTCCAATTAAGAGAATGCCATTTAAAGAAGCTATGGAAAAATATGGTTCAGATAAACCAGATTTAAGATTTGGAATGGAAATTACTGATATTACTGACTGTGTTAAGGACATGGACTTCGTAGTATTTAAATCTGCTTTAGAAGTTGGAGGAAGTGTTAGAGCTTTATGCTTAAAGGGTGGTGCAGATCTTGGAAGAAAGCCTCTTGATAAGTTAGTAGACTTTGTTAAGGGATATAAAGCAAAAGGTCTTGCATGGATTCAGCTCAAAGAAGATGGAGTTAAATCTTCAATAGCTAAATTCTTAACTGATGATGTTACTGAAAAGATAATCAATACTATGGGAGCGGAAACTGGAGATGCAATACTTATAGTTGCAGATAAAAACTCTGTAGTATTCCAAAGTTTAGGGGCATTAAGATTAGAACTTGCTAAGCAATTTGATTTAATTAAAGATAAAAATGAGTTTAATTTTACATGGATTACAGAATTCCCATTATTTGAATATAATGAAGAAGAAGATAGATATCATGCTGCTCACCATCCATTTACATCACCAATGGATGAAGATTTAGATATGCTTGAAACTAATCCTGGAGCTGTAAGATCTAAGGCATATGACTTAGTATTAAATGGTGAGGAATTAGGTGGAGGATCAATAAGAATACATGATTCTGCTCTTCAAACAAGAATGTTTAAAGCATTAGGATTTACTGAAGAATCTGCATATGAAAGATTTGGATTCTTAATAGATGCATTTAAGTTTGGACCACCACCACATGGAGGTTTAGCATTTGGTCTTGATAGAATGGTAATGTTCTTAGCTGGAACTGAAAACATTAAGGATGTTATTGCATTCCCTAAAAATCAAAATGCATATTGCTACTTAAGTGAAGCACCAAATGTTGTAGATCAAAAGCAAATTGACGAATTAGGATTAATTATTAAAACAGAAGATAAAGAATAATATAAAGCAAAGCTCCAACATATGTTGGAGCTTTGTTTTATATAAATAAAAGAAACGTATATAAATTATTTTAATATAGGAAAAATTCAACAAAGGATAAAAAAAAGTTTTTTGAATAAAATAATATATGTAAGTACATATACTTATAGTTACTAAGGAGGAATCATTAATGAAAAGCAAGATGATGAAAAAAGCAAATAGAAAACTTCGTAAAGCTAAAATGAAAGGCAATCTTCTTATGGAAATGGCCGAAGATTTCAAGGACTTAGTTGCAAATGCTAAAGTATATAAAAAATTAAAGGGAAAAAAATAATATAATAAAAATAATCTCAACAAGTATCTGTTGAGATTATTTTTATTTTTGAGCAAATTTTTTTCTTTCCTTTTTTCTTTTAGCGCTAAATATTAATCGTGTTAATGTAGAAACAAATAAAACTCCTAATGCTAATGTTCCAGCACTTGCAAAAGTATTTAAACCTAATTCTAATGACTTAGTAATATTACCTGATATTGCTTCACGCATGGTATAATACATACCACTACCAGGAACTAGTGGAATTAAAGCACATACAACGAAAGTTGTAACAGGTGTTTTAAAAATTCTAGCAAGTACTTCACTATATGTACTAAAAATTACGGAAGAAATAAAAAGTGAAGTAATTTCTGTAGCACCAAGTTGAAGAGGTAATGAATAAAAAAACCAACTAATTGCACCTCCAAGTGCAGCAAAGAATATCTTTTTACCTCTAATATTAAAAGCAATGCAAAAACCAAATGTTGCAAAGAAAGAAACAAGTGTAGCTATAATAATCATATTAAAGACCTCCAATATTAGTCATCCAGAAACTTAAAACAGCACCAGTACCAACTGCAATAGCAATTGCAACTAAAAAGGCTTCAGAAGCTCTTATAACACCAGATAGTAAATCTCCTGACATAGTATCTCTAATAGCATTAGTTATGGCTAAACCTGGAACTAGAAGCATTATAGCACCAATTATAGTTTGATTCAATTGACTTGCTATTCCTAGTTTAAAGAGTATTATTGCAAGAAGTGCAGTTATTCCGCTACAGATACTATTAATGAAAAAAGCATTAATTCCTATTTCAGACCATTTAATTGTTAATGTTTTTATTACTAATCCAATTAAAAAGGCGGCAAAAACATCTTTAAAAGTACCTCCAAATAATACTGAAAATGAGCCAGCTCCAAATGCTGAAAAAATAATAATCAGCATTTGAGGATAAGCTTCAACCTTATTAATTTTGTTTAATTCATTTTTAAAATCGTCAACAGATAAATTTTTAGATGCTATGCTTCTAGATAAATCATTTACTTTATCAATTTTGTTTAAGTCTACAGTTCTTTTGGAAACCCTCCTAGTTAATGAATAAATTTTGCCACCATGACAAATAGATGCCATAATTCCAGTTGGAGTTGCAAAACTTTCGGCTTGTTCTGCACCGTAAATTTTACAAATTCTCCAAATGGTTTCTTCAACTCTATAGGTTTCACCACCATTTTCTAATATCATTTGTCCAGCAAGCATTGCTACTTGAAGTATTTCATTCATAATACAAAACCTCAATTTTTAATAATTTTTTATGTATTATACCACAATAAAAATTATAAATGTATAATAATATGAAAAAGTAGTTGAATAATTTATCATTTATATTTATAATTTTATAAAAAGATAATTGGGGTGATTAAATGAATTTTGTAAATTTAAAGAATGAAGACAAAGAAATTTGTGAGTTAATGGAAAAAGAATTAAAGAGACAAGAAGAAGGGATAGAGCTTATTGCTTCAGAAAACTTTGCATCAAAAGCAGTTATGGAGGCAATGGGATCTCATTTAACTAATAAGTATGCTGAAGGATATCCTGGAAAACGTTACTATGGGGGCTGTGGAGTAGTTGATCAGGTTGAAGAAATTGCAAGAAATAGGGCTAAAGAACTATTTGGAGCAGAACATGTAAATGTTCAGCCACATTCAGGTTCACAAGCAAATATGGCTGTATATTTTACAATTTTAAAGCCGGGGGATACTGTTCTTGGAATGGATTTAAGCCATGGTGGGCATTTAACTCATGGTTCACCAGTAAACTTCTCAGGAAAATTATTTAACTTTGTATCTTATGGAGTGGATAGTGAAACTGAAAGAATTGATTATAAAAATGTTAGAGACTTAGCATTAAAGCATAAACCAAAGCTGATTGTTGCAGGGGCTAGTGCTTATTCAAGAGTTATTGATTTTAAAAAATTAAGAGAAATATGTGATGAAGTTAATGCATATTTTATGGTTGACATGGCTCATATTGCTGGATTAGTTGCAGCTGGAGAACATCCTTCACCAGTGCCATATGCTGACTTTGTTACTTCTACTACTCATAAAACTTTAAGAGGACCTAGAGGAGGATTAATTCTTTGTAAAGAAAAATATGCTAAGGATTTAGATAAAAATATATTCCCAGGTATGCAAGGTGGTCCATTAATGCATGTTATAGCTGCAAAAGCAGTTTGTTTTAAGGAAGCATTAGATCCAAGTTTTAAAACATATATGAAAAATGTAGTGTTAAATTGCAAAGTATTAGGTGAAGAGCTAGTTAAGTATGGATTTAAATTAGTATCTAATGGCACAGATAATCATTTAATTCTAGTAGATTTAACTAATAAAAATATAACTGGTAAAGATGCGGAAATACTTTTAGATAATATAGGAATAACAGTTAATAAAAATACTGTTCCAAATGAAACAAGAAGCCCATTTGTAACATCAGGTATAAGAATTGGTACAGCTGCTGTTACAACTAGAGGATTTGATGTAGAAGCAATGAAAGAAATTGCAAGTATTATAAACGAAGCAATTGAAAATAAAGATTCTGATTTATCAGAATTAAAAATAAGGGTAAAAACACTTTGTGCTAAATACCCTTTATATACTAAATAGTAAATAAAAAGTTGTATTGAAATACTTTATGAATATATAACTATATAATGGTTTAGTTAGTTACAAGTTTAAAGTGACAAGTTTCAAGTTGAGGTATAAATTTATATTAAGTTGAATTTGGAAAATTTATTAACTTCTTAACTTTTCACTTGTCACTTGTTATTTGAAGTAGATTATATATAATTGTTAAATAGTATCATTGATATTTTGATACATTTTTTATGGAAAAAGCATAGGAGGAAGAGATGAAATTAATATCATGGAATGTAAATGGAATTAGAGCATGCGTTCAAAAAGGGTTTTTGGATTTCTTTAATGAAGTAGATGCAGATATATTTTGTATTCAAGAAAGTAAACTTCAAGAAGGGCAAATAAATTTAGAACTTGAAGGATATCATCAATACTGGAATTATGCAGAAAAAAAAGGATATAGTGGAACAGCTATATTTACAAAAAAAGAACCTATTTCAGTATATTATGGATTAGGGATAGAAGAGCATGATAGAGAAGGTAGAGTAATAACCTTAGAATTTGAAGACTTTTATATGATAACAGTTTATACTCCTAATTCTCAAAATGGTTTAGCTAGACTTGATTACAGAATGAAATGGGAAGAAGATTTTAAAAATTATTTAAAGAATCTTGAAAAAACTAAGCCTGTAATAGTTTGTGGTGATTTAAATGTTGCTCATAAAGAAATAGATTTAAAAAATCCTACAACAAATAGAAAAAATGCTGGTTTTACTGATGAAGAAAGAGAAAAATTTACGGAGTTATTGAATGCTGGTTTTATAGATACGTTTAGATATTTTTATCCAGATACTAAAGGAATTTATTCATGGTGGTCATATAGATTTAATGCTAGAAAAAATAATGCTGGATGGAGAATTGATTATTTTATAACATCAGAATCATTAAAGGATAGATTAGAAAGTGCTAAGATACATACAGAAATTTTAGGCTCAGATCATTGCCCAGTAGAGTTAATTATAAAATAAAGTGGTTGTAAGTTAAATTTTTTTAATTTACTTACAACCATTTTTCTTTTATGTCATAAATAATTTTGTCAATAAAATCTTTAATTTGAAGCTTTCTGGTACCAGGTATATAAATAAAAAATTAAGTAGGCTTTCCTATAAATGTTGCAAGTAATATTTATAGGAAAGCTTTTATATTTTTAAATTTACTACTATTAAAAGTAAAAATTTATGAATATGTTATTGAAATTTGGCTGATATTATAGTCATAGTATTCAACTAAATATATTGCTATTTATATTATATAAATTTATTAAGGAGAGTTAAGAATATGAAGAAGAATTTGATAGCAGCTTTAATTATTAGTTCATTTATTTTAGTTGGATGTGGAGATAATACAACTAATAATACAGTAGATAATAGTGCAAGTGAAAATAAAAGTGAAATTGTAGTAGTCGATACGACAACTTCATCAGCTGATGAGGCATTACAAATGTTGAAGGATGGGAATATTAGATTTTCTAGCGATACATCTATATTAAGAAATATTAGTTCAGAAAGAAGAAATGAATTAAAAGATGGTCAAAATCCCTATGCAGTTATTGTATCGTGTTCAGATTCTAGAGTTACTCCAACTACCATCTTCAATGCTGGATTAGGAGAAATTTTTGATGTAAGACTTGCTGGAAATGTAGTTGACGATGAGGCATTAGGTTCAATTAAATATGCAGTAGAGCATTTAAGTACTCCATTAGTTGTTGTAATGGGGCATGAAAGTTGTGGAGCAGTAACAGCTACATATAATGAGGTTATTAAAGGTGAAAAAGTTACTGGAAATATGGAGTCTTTTGTTGAAAAAATTACTCCTAGTATCAATAAAGAAGGTACAGTTGATGATGCAATTCATACAAATATAGATAGGGTTGTACAAGAAATTTCAGAAGATGAAGCAATAAAAACACTTATACAACAAGGGAAAATTAAGGTTGTAGGAGCATACTATAATTTAGATGGAGTTGTTAATTTTAATGAATAATAGTATGAAGAAATGGGGAAAATATATAATAAAGTAAATTTATAATAAAGTAAATTTATTATATAAAAACAAGGAGGAATTTATTTTGCATTTAACAATTAGAGAACAAGAAAAATTAATGATTGCTGTTGCAGCAGATGTTGCTCTTAAAAGAAAAAGCAAAGGGTTAAAATTAAATTATCCCGAAGCTATGGCAATTATAACAGATGAAATGCTAGAAGGGGCTAGAGAAGGAAAGACAGTTGAATATTTAATGGATTATGGAACAAAAATATTATCTAGAGATGATGTTATGGAAGGTGTTCCAGAAATGATTCACACTGTTCAAGTGGAATGTACTTTTCCAGATGGAACAAAATTAGTAACAGTACATGAACCAATCCAATAAAGGAGGATGAAAAATGGTACCAGGTGAAATAAAAGTACAAGAAGGTAATATTAAATACAATGAAGGTAAGGAAGCTATTAAAATACAAGTTGTAAATACTGGAGATAGACCAGTACAAATAGGTTCACATTATCATTTTTATGAAGTAAATGATGCTTTAGATTTTGATAGAAAAGCTGCTTGGGGAAAAAGGTTAGATATTCCATCAGGAACAGCAGTGAGATTTGAACCTGGAGATAAAAAGGAAATAAATTTGATTGATATAGGTGGATATAGAAGAGTTTATGGTATTAGAAATATGTGTGATGGATTTTTAGATGGAATGTCAAAAGGGAGCGGTGAAAAGTAATGAGTTTTGATATAGATAGACATAGATATGCAGAATTGTTTGGTCCTACAGAAGGAGATAGTATAAGACTTGGAGATACAGATCTTTTTATAAAAATTGAAAAAGATTATACTGGATATGGTAATGAATGCAAATTTGGTGGTGGGAAGACACTTAGAGATGGTATGGGGCAAAATGCCACACAAACTAGTAAAAATCCACAATTAGCAGATTTAATAATAACAGGAGCAACAATTGTTGACTACACAGGAATTTATAAGGCTGATGTAGGAATTAAAGATGGTAAAATTCTTGCTATTGGTAAAGGTGGAAATCCTGATACAATGGATAACGTTGACTTTATAGTAGGGGTTGGGACTGAAGCATTAGCAGGAGAGGGAAGAATATTAACTGCTGGAGGAATAGATACTCATGTACACTATATTCATCCAGGATGTGCTGAAGTAGCATTAGAAAATGGAATAACTACGTTGGTTGGTGGTGGTACTGGACCTATAGATGGTACAAATGCAGTTACATCAACTCCAGGACCTTGGAATATAAAGAAAATGCTACAATCAGCAGAGGGCTGGCCTGTAAATGTTGGTTTGCTTGGAAAAGGTAGTGGAGCTAATATTGATGTTAATGCTGAACAAATAGAAGCAGGGGCAATTGGACTTAAAGTTCATGAAGATTGGGGAGCTACAAGATCAGCAATTAATTATGCTTTAGAAACTGCTGAAAAGTATGATATACAAGTCGCATTACATAGTGATACTTTAAATGAAGGTGGATTTGTAGAACATACAATTCAAGCTATTGCTGGAAGAGTAATTCATACATATCATACAGAAGGAGCAGGAGGCGGTCACGCACCAGATTTAATGAAGGTCGCATCTCAAATAAATATATTACCAGCATCTACAAACCCAACAAAACCATATACTGTTAATACAATAGCAGAACATTTAGATATGCTTATGGTTTGCCACCATTTAGATGCAAAAGTTCCTGAAGATATAGCTTTTGCGGATTCAAGAATTAGACATCAAACAATAGCTGCTGAAGATGTATTTCAAGATATGGGGATTTTTAGTATCATGAGTTCTGATACATTAGCAATGGGAAGAATAGGAGAAGTTGTAACAAGAACTTGGCAAACAGCTTCAAAGATGAAGGTGCAAAGAGGACCTTTAGAAAATGATAGTGAATATAACGATAATAATAGAGTTAAAAGATATATTGCTAAATACACAATTAATCCAGCAATTGCACAAGGAATGTCTAAATATATTGGTTCTGTAGAAGTTGGCAAGATAGCTGATTTAGTGCTTTGGGAACCACCTTACTTTGGAGTAAAACCACATTTAATAATAAAAGGTGGAATGGCTATGAGAGGTATTATTGGGGATGCTAATGCATCTATTCCAACATGCCAACCAGTTATTTATAGGGATTGTTATGGTGCATTTGGAAAAGCTAAAGGTGCAACTTGTATTACCTTTGTTTCTAAATATGCTTATGAACATGGAATTAAAGAAGAATTAGGATTACAAAAGATGGTATTGCCGGTAGAAGGAATAAGAAATTTAACTAAGAAAGATATGAAACTTAACGATGCTACTCCAGAAATCAGGGTAGATCCACAAACTTATGATGTTACTGTTGATGGTGAATTAATAACTTGTGAACCTGCAAGTGAATTACCATTAGCTCAAAGATATTTCTTATTCTAATATAAAGGAGTAGGTTATATGATTTTTAACAAAATATTAGGAAATATTAATGAATTAGATAATTTAGAAAATATACATTTAGAAAAAATTTATATAAGTAGTGATGAAGCAGTAAAAAGAATTTTAAGAGTAAATTCTGATCATAATCATGAATATGGAATAGCATTAGAAGAAAATACAGAGTTAAAAGATGGAGATATACTTTATCGTGATGGGAAAAATATTATAACTATAAAAATTAAAGGTGATGATGTATTAGTAATTAAGCCTGATAATATAACTCAAATGGGAGTTATAGCACATACTCTTGGAAATAGGCATTTACAAGCTCAATTTGAAGATGGAAAAATGATTATTCAATATGATTCACTTGTAGAAGGTGAATTAAAAAGAGATAACATTAATTATACTAGAGAAAATTTAAAATTAAAGAAAGCATTTAGGCACGTAGAATTTGGGCACACTCATACACATGCCAATTAATAATAGTATTTCGGATGTATTAAAAGTCATTCAAATATGCGATTCAAATTTTCCTATTGGATCATTTAATCATTCTTATGGTATGGAAACTTATTTAAGATTAAAAAAAGTTTATGATACTAAAACTTTTAGAGAATGGTTAAAGGTATTTTTAAATGAGCAATTCATATATTGTGATGGTTTAGCTATAAGAATCTTATACGAAAATTTAGAAAATGATGATTTAGAAAGTATTTGGAACTTAGATAATAGTATTACAGTACAGAGTGTTGCAATTGAAAGTAGAAATGGTAGTAAATTAGTCGCAAGTAGAATGTTAAAGCTTTTTATGGATTTATATGATTTTAATTTGTTAAATGAGTATAGTGAAAAGATTAAAAAGAAAGAAGTTTATGGGCATCCGGCAATAGTATTTGGAATGTTAATGTATTCTCTAGGATTTAATGTGAAAGAGGCTATAATTTATCATATGTATAGTACAGTATCTACTCTGGTTAGTAATGCAGTTAGAACTATTCCTCTAGGACAAAAGGATGGTCAAATATTATTAAAAGAGTTTAGTGAAAAATTTGAAGATTTATATAATATTATTACTAATTTAGATTATGATTATTTAGGTGCTAACAGTCCAGGATTAGAATTATCCCAAATTAAGCATGAAATTATGGAATTTAGATTGTTTATGTCTTAAAGATTACGATATAAAGTATAACTCTTAATTATTAGAATTGTGAGTAAAAATACTCACAATTCTAAATATTACTAATTTTTTTTAGAAAGGGTGTTGATTATATGAAACCTGTAGTTATAGGAGTAGGAGGGCCTGTTGGTAGTGGTAAGACATTATTAATAGAAAGATTAACAAGAGCTATGAATAATGAATATAGCTGTGCAGTTATAACAAATGATATATATACAAAAGAAGATGCTAAATTTATGGTTAAGAATTCTGTTTTGACTGAAGATAGGGTTATTGGAGTTGAAACAGGAGGTTGTCCTCATACTGCAATAAGAGAGGATGCTTCTATGAACTTTGAAGCACTTGAAGAGTTAAAAAATAGATTTAATGATTTGGATATTATTTTTCTAGAAAGTGGTGGAGATAATTTAGCTGCTACATTTAGTCCTGATTTAGTTGATTTTTCAATTTATATAATTGATGTTGCTCAAGGGGAAAAGATACCAAGAAAAGCAGGGCAAGGTATGATTAAGAGCGACTTATTTATAATAAATAAGATTGATTTAGCACCATACGTTGGAGCTAATTTAGATATAATGAGAAAAGATACATTAGCTTTTAGAGATGAAAATAGTTTCATTTTTACAAATCTTAAGACTGATGAAGGAATACAAAGTGTCATTAGTTGGATAAAGAAAAACTGCCTATTAGAAGGAATTGCATAATATGTTTAAAGAAGCAAAGAATAAAAGTGAATATTCAGGTTTTATAGAGTTGGTTTTAGAAAAAAAAGATGGTGTAACAGTTGCAACTAAAAAATACTATGAAGGATTAGTAAAAGTATCTCGAAGTATTAAAATGAATAGAGAAAATATACCGACATTTTATCTTTTACAGCTTGGCGGTGGCTATATTGAGGGAGAAAAATATAAGAATGTTTTTAAACTAAAAGATGAGGCTAGAGCAATAATAACAACTCAAGCTTCCACAAAAGTTTATAAATGTATAAATAAAATTAAAACTGAACAAGAAACAGAAATAAGTTTAGGGGTAAATAGCATTTTAGAATATATAACAGATAGCGTTATTTTATATAAAGATGCTATATATAAACAGGTAAATAATATTTATTTAGATGAAAGTTCAACTTTAATTTATAGTGATGGTATTACTGCAGGATGGTCTCCCGATGGAGATAAGTTTAGTTATAGTGGTGTTCAATTAAAAAGTAATATCTATGTAAATAACAAACTTGTTTTATTAGATAATTTAGTTGTTAATCCACGTGAAAATGATGTAACAAGATTAGGATTTTTTGAAGAGTATTCAAATTTTGGAACATTACTTGTTATTAATAAGGAAATTAATGATTCTGTTATAAGTGATTTAAGAGAGAAACTTACAAAATTAAATTTACCTATAGATTTTGGTATATCAAAACTAGAGATTAATGGATTTGTTCTTAGAGTATTAGGAAATTTAACTCAACATATAGAACAGACAATAGGATGTTGTCATAATTATGTAAGAAATAGATTTTTAGATTCTAAGGATTTAGTTGTTAGAAAAAACTAATAGGAATTATATTTAAAGTTTAAACAAATGAAAATTTAAGGAAGTGATTCTATGATCATTCATGGTGATGTTGCTTTTATGATATTGGCTACAACACTTGTTTTAATTATGACGCCGGGATTAGCATTTTTTTATGGTGGGTTAGTAGAGAGAAAAAATGCTTTAACTATTATGTTTCAAGTTTTTATTGCAATTGGCATTGTTGCTTTGTTATGGATATTTGGAGGATTTAGTCTTGTCTTCGGGGATGATATTGGAGGAGTTATAGGAAATCCTTTGCAATTTTTCGCCTTTAATAATATAACGTTTAAAATAGACTTAAGGTATAGTGAAACGATACCATTTATACTTTTCTTTATGTATCAAATGATGTTTGCAATTATTACTGCACCATTAATGATAGGTGCATTTGCCAATAGATTAACAGTTAGTGGATGGATTAAAATATTAATTATTTGGATGATTTTAATATATTTCCCTGTAGCTCATTGGGTTTGGGGAGGTGGTTTCTTAAGCAAATTAGGATTTGTAGATTTTGCTGGAGGAGCAGTTATACATATAACATCTGGTTTTGGTTGTTTAGGTGGGATTTATGTATTAGGTGAAAGAAAAGTTAAAAATGAAAAGGGACCATTTAATTTAGGATTGGTAGCAATAGGTGCAGCATTATTGCTATTTGGATGGTATGGATTTAATGCAGGTGGTACCGTAGCAGCTGCAGATATAGCAGCTATTGTATTTACAAATACAGGAGTTGCTTCAGCAACAGGAATGATAGTATGGCTTATTTTACATGCATTAATTTCTAAAAGAGCATCTTTCTTAGAATCAATAATTGGAGCTGTTGCAGGGCTTGCCACTATAACACCAGCTTCTGGGTATGTAACTCCTTTAAGTGCTATAATTATTGGAGCTTTAGGTGCAATTGTATGTTTCTTTTCAGTTGAGTTCGAAAGAAAAATGTGGGATGATGCACTTGATGTTTGGGGCGTTCATGGCGTAGGAGGATTATTAGGCACACTATTAATTGGAGTATTTGCAGATCCTAGAGTAAATGGAATAAGTGCAGGATTACATCAATTTTTAATTCAACTTCTTGGAGCAGGAATAATTGTAGTATATTCTGTTTTAGTTACATTTATAATATTTAAAGTTTTAGATATGATTAAAACAATAAAGGTAAGTGAAGAAGTTCAATTAAAAGGATTAGATCAAGAGTTCTTTAAAGAGAATTATGAAGCTAAGAATGAATAAAGGAAGATAAATAAAAAATAAAGGAGGAATACTATGTTAGGAGTAGTGTTAATTTACGTAGGAGTAGTCCTTATTTTAAATGGAGTAGGAAGGCTTTGTAATGTAGATGCTAAATCAAGTGCTGTATTCAATGTATTTACTGGTATGCTATCATTTATTTTAAATATTGTAGCAGTTATACAAGGTAATTATTTTGCAGCTGGAACAGGATTATTATTTGGATTTACATATTTATATATTGCAGCAAGAAGCATATTTAATTTAGATGGAAGATTATATGGGTGGTATTGTTTATTTGTAGCAATAAATACAATACCACTTGCATTTATTGATGCTAATACTTTAAAATTTATAGATTTTACTGTGGGTAATATTTATTGGGTATTTATTTGGTTATTATGGGGCTTATTATGGCTAACTGGATTTATAGAGTTAGTTTTGAAGAAAGACTTAGGAAAATTTGTAGGATATTTATCAATATTTGATGGTATTGTAACTGCATGGATTCCAGGATTTTTATTATTAATAAATATGTATCCTAGATAAAAAGTCTAATAAAAATAGAGGGCTAACTACAATTATGTATTAGCCTTTTGATTTTTAATGAAACAAAGGAGAAAAAAATGATTAAAAGAGTAGTATCAGTGTTTATTGTAATGTTTTTATTTATAAATTTAGTTTTAATAAATTCAGTGCAAGCTTATACAAATATAAAAAAGAATGAAGATGACTTCATAGTTTGTATAGATCCAGGTCATCAAGGAAAGGGTGATTCAAGAGGAGAACCAGTTGCTCCAAATTCAAGTAATACTAAGCCAAGAGTTTCTTCAGGAACTGCTGGAGTAGCAACAAAAAATCCTGAACATGTTATTAATTTAGAAGCTTCATTAATATTAAAGGAATTATTGTTACAAAAAGGTTATACAGTTGTTATGACAAGGGAAAAAGCTGATGTTAATATTAGCAATGCAGAAAGGGCACAAATTGCAAATAATGCAAAAGCTGATATTACAATAAGAATACATTGTGATAGCATAAATGATGGAGGAAAAACAGGTACGGTAATTTTAGTTCCAGATAAAGATGGAAAATATACAAATGGAATTTTTGAAGATAGTAATAGGTATGCACAAATTTTAAAGAATAAATTGCAAGAAAGTAATATAAAAGTAAATGGAATTTTTGAAAGAAGCGATATTACTGGATTTAATTGGTCTACAGTTCCTGTAGTTATATTAGAAATGGGATTTATGAGTAATTATAATGAGGATAAAATGTTAGCGGATAAATTATATCAAATGAAATTAATGGAGTGTGTTTCAAATGCAATAGATGAATATAAGAATAATTAAGCTTTAGGGGGATGGGCTATAGGCTAACTGATAAATTGTAATAAAAATATAAATTATGGATAAAATAAAGACATAAATCATAATGATTAATATATTAAAAGTTTTTGATTCAAAAACATTAATGTACAAGCTAATTTAATAAGCTATGGTATTAGGGAGGGGTAATCTTGAAAAAATATGATTTAATTTATTATTGGCAAAATTATTTGATAAATCAAGAAAATATGGAGTTTAAACCAGATGCTTATGTTTTAAAAGTTTCATTAGTAAATTCCTATAGTAGAGATTACTTTTGTAACTGGTATTCATTTAAATGCATACAAGAATTAATTTCTTTCATTAAATATGTATTAATACCATCAACATATATTACCAAAGTATTTGGTAAAGAGGAAGATACTATATTTTTAGATGCATTAGATTATTATGATACTATTGAATTGATGCAGGATTCTGAAAATATTGATAAATTTGAATTAATAGCAGATATTAAAAAAGATTATGATTTTATAGAGGATTTGAAAAAAAATTTTACTATTGAAAAATTAAAAAAATTTTTAAATACAACTAATAAAAGAAGGCATGGAGATATTGGAATATTTTCTAAAGTAGAGTTTTTTGAAAATGTAAAGGAAATAGGTAGGGATCTAGTTAAAGAGTATGAAGAGGATAATATGTTAGAGGAACTTGAAAGTCATATGGATTTAAATAAAAATCAAATAATTGCATTATTTGATGGTATTGATAAAAATCCATTTATGTTAAAAAGGCTAGGAACATATTTAAGTAATACATTATTGTTTTAAGATAAGCTAGTGTTATATGTTTAAAGAGTGTATAAATTTTTTTATACACTCTTTTCTTTTAATAAATATTATGGTAATTTATTATGAAGTATTAACAATAATACAAAAGGATGCTATATTAATAGATGGATAAATTAAAAATATTAAATATTAAATATATATTTATTAAAATGAAAGATGTGATTAAATGAATAATAAATTTTTACCTATTAGTAGAGAGGATATGAATGAAAGAGGCTGGGAACAATGTGATTTTATTATCGTAACTGGTGATGCTTATGTGGATCACCATAGTTTTGGCACAGCTGTAATTTCAAGAGTATTAGAACATGCTGGTTATAAGGTTGGTATAATTGCTCAACCTGATTGGCATAGTACAGAAGATTTTATGAAGCTTGGTCGACCTAGATTAGCATTCTTAGTTAATGCAGGTAATATGGACTCAATGGTTAACCATTATACTGTTAGTAAAAGAGTAAGAGAAAAAGATTTATATTCTCCAGGCGGAAAGATGGGATTGAGACCTGATAGAGCGACTATAGTATATTGTAATAAAATAAGAGAGGCGTATAAACATATAAATATTTGTATTGGTGGAGTTGAAGCTAGTTTAAGAAGATTTGCTCATTATGATTACTGGGCTGATAAAGTTAGAAAATCGATTTTAACTGATAGTGGCGCAGACTTATTAATATATGGTATGAGTGAAAAGCAAATAGTTGAAGTTGCTCATTACTTAAATGAAGGTTTTGAAGCTAAATATATTAGACATGTACCAGGAACATGTTATTTAGTTGATAGTCTAGAAGAAGTTTACGAAGAACATATTGTAATTCCATCATATAAGGAAGTTTCAACTAATAAACTTAAATATTGTGAAGCTTTTAAAATTACATATCAAGAGCAAGATCCTATAAGAGGAAGAACTATAGTACAAGATCAAGGTGATAAATATCTTGTAGTAAATAAACCAGAGGTTATTTTAAATAGAGAAGAATTAGATGCTGTATATGATTTACCATTTACAAAAGAATATCATCCTATTTATGAGCCAATGGGAGGAATTCCAGCATTAGAAGAAGTTAAATTTAGTATAGTAGGTTCTAGAGGATGCTTTGGAAATTGTTCATTTTGTGCGATTACTTTCCACCAAGGGAGAGCAGTTCAAAGTAGAAGTAAAGAATCTATAGTTAAAGAAGCTAAAGAAATGACTGAAATGAAAGACTTTAAGGGATATATTCATGATGTGGGAGGACCTACTGCAAACTTTAGAAAGCCGGCCTGTAATCATCAATTAACAATAGGTGCATGTAAGGCTAAGCAATGTTTAAGTCCAGGTGTATGCAAAAATATGGAAGTGGATCATAAAGAATTTGTTGATGTACTTAGAAGCGTAAGAAGTTTACCTAAGATAAAAAAAGTATTTGTACGTTCAGGTATTAGATATGATTACGTGATGGCTGATAAAGACGATACATTCTTTAAAGAATTAGTTGAACATCATGTAAGCGGACAGTTAAAAGTTGCACCTGAGCATGTATCTGAACAAGTGTTAAAATATATGGGTAAACCTGCTGGAAAAACTTATGAAGAGTTTAGACAAAAATTCTTTAAATTAACAGAAAAGGCTGGAAAGAAACAATATATTATTCCATACTTAATGTCAAGTCATCCAGGAAGTACATTAAAGGAAGCTATTGAACTTGCTGAATATTTAAGAGATATTAAGTATCAACCAGAACAAGTACAGGATTTCTATCCAACACCAGGAACTCTATCAACTGCAATTTTTTATACAGGATTAGATCCAATAACATTAAAGCCAGTTTATGTTCCAAAGACAAAAGAAGAAAAAGCTATGCAAAGAGCATTATTACAATTTAGCAATCCTAAGAATTATAACTTAGTATATGATGCTCTAATGAAGGCTGGAAGAGAGGATTTAATTGGAAATGGTCCAAAATGTTTAATTAAATCTAAAGAGCAAAGATATAAGGAAGCTCATGGATTAGTTAGACCAAAATCAAAAAGTAAAGGAAAACATAAATCATCTTCAAGTAGGAATGGTAGACCAAATGATAAGAATTCTTCAAGAAGAGGAAAAGATAGTTCTTCACGTCAAGGAAGAGATAATAGAAATTCTAAAAATAAAAAAGGTCGTAGATAGCTAAAAAGAAAACAGTGTAGTAAATATTATTTGCTATGCTGTTTTCTTTTTAATTAAAAATATTAAATTTGGATAATTATTCTAAAATTCATTAAAGCGTTAATAATATGAAATTTATAACTCGAATAAGTTTTTTAAAAAGCCATAAAATAATAGTATCAAAAGATAAGGAGGTTTTTAAAATGAAAAAATTAGATACACTATTAAGTAGAGATGTAGCAAAAAAAATGATCATTGATGGTGAACCTTGGAATAAAATAATGGAAACAACACATTTAAGATTAAAGGATTTAAAACATATTCAAAGAGAAGAGATAGATCCAAAATTCTAATTTATATAAAAAGTATAAAATTTTATTGAAAAAGTAAGGAGTTAAAATGAATAAGAGAGAATATACTAAAGAAAATTATCTAAAAAATGGGAATAAAACACAAAATAATAATCCTAAAAATAAATATGTTACAACAATTGAAGAACCTGCTCTTAATGAAAGTGGTATAGAAGCAAAGAAAAAAGGCTTTTAAATATAATAAATATATTTAAAAAGAGGTTGTAGAATTTAATACAACCTCTTTAAATATATAATATCTATGTTAGAGAACAGTGCTTGCATACATTTATAGTTTTTCCATTTTCATCTTTCTTTGTCCATACTAATTTTACTCTTTTTCTTCCGCAAATTGGACATGTACCACGCCAGTTTGGTAATGTTTTAATATATTTTCCACGTTTTTGTTTACTCATTTTTTATCGCTCCTTTCATTATGTTAGATTATATTAAATTTTAAAATTATATATGCCTAAAATTTTTCAAAATATTAATTGTTAAAAGTTCTATTATGAAAAGTAAAAACTATATATAGAAATGTAGATGAATAATATTAATATTATTAAGGGGGAGAGGATTATGAAATTAATAGTTTTTGCACCTGTAGGAGCGACATTAGCATTACTCTTTGCTGCATATTATACTTATACAATCTTTAAGGTGGATGAGGGAACTGATAGGATGAAGTATATTGCAAGTAGTATCAGAAAAGGGGCAAATGCTTTTTTAAAACGACAATATAAAGGTGTTGCTATATTTTTCGTAATCATGTTTATCATTTTATTTATTTTATCAAGGTTCAATTTTGTTAGTATCTTTATGCCATTTGCATTCCTAACAGGTGGTATATTCTCAGGTCTAAGTGGATATTTAGGCATGAAAATTGCTACTAGTGCAAATAGTAGAACAGCAAATGCTTGTACTAAGAGCTTAAATAGCGGATTAAGAGTTGCATTTTCAAGTGGTTCGGTAATGGGACTTGTTGTAGTTGGTTTAGCATTAGCTGATTTTAGTATTTGGTTTGGTATATTAAATTGTTATTATAGCGCAATGCCTTTAAATGAAAGAATTACAATGATAACAACAACAATGTTAACATTTAGTATGGGAGCTTCATCTATGGCTTTGTTTGCAAGAGTAGGTGGAGGTATATTTACTAAAGCAGCAGATGTAGGAGCTGATCTTGTTGGTAAAGTTGAAATAGGAATACCAGAGGACGATCCAAGAAATCCAGCTGTTATAGCTGATAATGTTGGTGATAATGTTGGTGATGTTGCTGGGATGGGAGCTGATCTTTATGAATCATATGTTGGTTCTATATTATCATCTTGTGCTTTAGCAGTTGCAGCAGGATTGTCAGTAAATGGAGCTGTAATACCAATAGTAATAGCTTCTATTGGAGTAATGGCATCTATACTTGGAAGTTTTTTTGTAAAATCTAAAGAGGATGTTTCTCAAAAAGCATTATTAAGCGCATTAAGGAGAGGTACCTATTTTTCAGCAATAGTTATTGCAATTGCATCTTACTTTGTTGTATCTAATGTATTAGGAAAAGGACATATAGGTATTTATATTTCAATTCTTTGTGGATTAGTTGCAGGATTATTAATAGGATTTTTTACAGAATATTATACTAGTGATAATTATAATCCAACAAAGAGTATTGCAAAATCTTCAGAAACTGGTGCTGCTACAGTTATTATTACTGGTTTATCAGTGGGAATGAAATCTACAGCTGCACCTGTAATAATAATTGCTTGTTCAATTTTAATAAGTTTTGTTTCTTCAGGTGGATTTAATAATTTTAATATGGGGTTATTTGGAATAGCTATATCAGCAGTTGGTATGTTATCTACACTTGGTATAACATTAGCTACAGATGCTTATGGTCCAGTTGCAGATAATGCTGGAGGAATTGCTGAAATGGCTGGATTACCTTCAGAAGTAAGAGATAGGACAGATGCTTTGGATTCATTAGGAAATACTACAGCAGCAACGGGAAAAGGCTTTGCTATTGGATCAGCTGCATTAACTGCTTTAGCTTTTATAGCATCTTATAAAAATTCTATAGAAGTTTTAGCTACAAATAATAATATAGCATTCGAATTTGATTTATCAGTTTTAAATCCACAAGTTTTAATAGGTGCATTTATTGGAGCAATGGTTACATTTGCATTTTCTTCTTGTACTATGAGTGCTGTGGGAAGAGCAGCTAGTAAAATTGTTGTTGAAGTAAGAAGACAATTTAAGGAAATTAAAGGTTTAATGGATGGTAAAGCAGAACCTGATTATGCATCATGTGTAGATATTTGTACAAAATCATCTCAAAAGGAACTAATAGTTATTGCAGTAATAGCAATAGCAACTCCATTAATAGTAGGTTTCATTTTAGGGCCTAATGGTGTTGCTGGATTATTAGCAGGAGCAACTATATGTGGATTTGTATTAGCTGTAATGATGTCTAATTCTGGTGGAGCATGGGATAATGCAAAGAAACATATTGAAGCAGGAAATTATGGTGGTAAAGGTTCAGAATGTCATAAAGGAGCTGTTGTTGGTGATACAGTAGGAGATCCATTTAAAGACACTTCAGGTCCAGCTTTAAATATATTAATTAAGTTAATGTCAATAGTATCAATTGTATTTGGCATGGTTGTATTATCATTCCACATATTTTAAAGTAGTTAATAATTAAGAGTTAAGAGTTAATAGTTAAGGGATAAATTCAGCTTAGATGAATTTAAAAAACATATAATTAAGAAACTCCTTTAAGGAGTTTCAACCTCAACTATTAACTCAAAACTATTAACTCTTAACTATATAAAGATAGCTAATAGTGTACATCAATTAAGTGGAACTTAATATTACTATTACTCCAACCTAAATCATATGGTACAAGCATTCTATCAGTATTATGACATGTTACTAAAGGATAACCTTTTGAGTCTAATCCTGTTACTGTAGAAACATGAGTTATTCTTCCTTTTTTCTCATAGGCGACAATGTCACCAGGACGTAAATTAAAAGCTGCTTTGTAAGTTTCACAATAGTTACCTTTGGCAATATAAGAACCACGACCACTATTTATTAGATAGTTTTTAAAAGCTTGTGCATTGACCCAGGCTTTTGTAGCAGATTTATTACAATAAGACCAAGTACTATTTTTCTTAAAGCCACCGCCTTCGTACATAATTTGAGAAGCAAAGTTTGCACAGTCACCACCATCAGGATTAAAATTTTTGTAATCTTTATTATATTTAAATAAATGTTCTTCGTTATCACTAATTCCACAGTATTCATGAGCATAATCTATTGCTTTTTGAGTTCTTTCATCTGGTGTATAATCAGGTTTTGTATGATTTAAAATAGCTGCTTTAATATCATCACAATTAAGATTTTCTAAATCTAAAGAATCAGCTAGTGGATCAGTATACCATTCTTTAATTATAATATATCTGTCACCATTATCTTTTAAGTTAATATAATGACATGTACCAAGTTTAAATAAATTTTCTACAGTAGGTTGATCTTTATAGCTGTAACAAAAAGTTGTACATGCGTAGCATACAACATTGTAAACATCCTTTTCTAGTTCTTTTACGTTACATACTTTTATTATGGAATTTATCCTTGTGAAGGAAACGCATTGTTTTTCACACCAATTAGTAAAGTATTGAGTTTTAGTAACTTCTTTTTCATAAGTCCATTTTCCAACTCTTTTATCTAAGTCATAAAATAATTTTAGTCCTTCACTATCTCCAGTTAGAATTGCAGAATTTCTATTTAAAAATATATTTTCAATAACAGGTTGAAATTTTTCTATTAATTCATGATTTTTATCATCCGTATTTTGAGTTATACTTGAATTGTTTTTAGATAAATCACATTTGTCTAATGATACATAAGCTGAAGCAGTTACAGAGCCTAGATTACATATAATTAATATAAATGAAAGTATCTTATAAAAATATGTTTTGTTGTAAAGATATAGTTTCATAATAATCATTACTCCTTATGAATTAAGTTTCTTTTATTCTTTAGTAAATGTATAAATTACATTAGATATAGTTTGTGCTATTAATACAATTTTTATATATAAATTATTAATAGGTTATCAATTAATATTTATAATTCATAATATATTAGAAACAATTAAAATGAGGATAGTATGTCAGTAAAGGAATTAGAAAATATATATGAGAATGGATTTACATTAGATTTCGATGATGATAGTAAAATAGTATTTATTTCGGATGTTCATAGAGGTGATGGGACATATTCGGATTCTTTTTTGCCAAATAGAAATATATATATAACAGCATTGAAATATTATTTAAAAAATGATTATATTTATATAGAAGTTGGAGATGGAGATGAATTATGGAAAAATAAAAATTTTAATGAGATTTCTTTTTTCTATGATGATATCTTTAAAATATTAAATAAATTCAATAAAAAGAATAATATTTACTGCATAGTAGGAAATCATGATATTATTAAAAGATGTAGAAATTTTAAATATAAGGAAGAAAACGCACTAAAAAAAATTGGAGCAGATTATGGTGAGGAATTTATTAAATTTATTAAAAACGTAACATTTTATCCAGGAATGAATTTAATGTATAAGCCATTAGGAGAAAAATTTTTAGTTGTGCATGGGCATCAACTTGATTTTTGGAATAATGAAGCTTGGAGAATAAATGAATTTTTAGTACGATATATATGGAAATTTTTAAATGGAATAGCTGGATTTAAAGATCCTACAAGATCAGCAAAAAGTAAAACTCAAAGAAGCAGAATAGATATAAAACTTCAAGATTGGGCAAGGGATAACTGCACTATGCTTTTATGTGGACATACTCATAATACAAGATTTCCTGGGCTTTATGAACCACCATATTTCAATGATGGATGTTGTGTTTATCCATATGCAATAACGACGATTGAGATAGAAAAAGGAGAAATTAAATTAGTTAAATGGATTATCGATGCTCAGGATGCTGGTTCTCTTTGGGTTACAAGAAAAAACATTGCAGGTCCAACTAAGATAGCAGAATATTTAAATTATGCAAAGGAAGAAAGAATTAGAAAAAGAAAAAGTTAGATTTATTATAATAATTTTTGATATAAAGAAAGAATTAAATTATAATATAATTAAAACTAGAGAGGAGACTATAATGAGCAGTTTAACGGGAAAAGTAGCACTTGTTACTGGAGCATCAAGAGGAATAGGGAGTGCTATTGCAAAAAAGTTAGCTTTAAATGGCGCAAGTGTTATTATAAATTATTCAAAAGATGATTTAGGAGCTAATAATACATTAAAAGAAATAATAGATAATGGTGGATATGCAAAAATTATAAAAAGAGATATTTCAGATTATAATAATTGTATTAATTTGATAAATGAAGTTATAGAGAGCTTTGGGAAAATAGATATATTAATAAATAATGCAGCTAAATCAGAAATTGGATTATTTATGGATTTTAAAAAAGAAACTATAGAGCAATTAATGAATGTTAATTTATTAGCTCCAATGTATTTAACTCAGGCTATATTACCATTTATGACTTCTAAAGGTAGTGGTAATATAATTAATATCTCTTCAATATGGGGAGAGAGTGGAGCTTCTTGTGAAGTTGTATATTCAACTACAAAAGGTGGATTAAATTTATTTACTAAAGCTTTGGCAAAAGAGGTCGCTTCTTTTGGAATAAGAGTAAATGCAATAGCGCCTGGAGTTATTGATACTGAAATGAATAGTTTTTTAGAAGCTGATGAAAAAGAAGAATTAATAAATGATATTCCAATTGGTAGATTTGGTACTGTTGATGAAGTTGCTAATACTGTATTATTTTTATGCCAAAATAATACCTCATATTTAACTGGACAAATAATAAGGATTGACGGCGGATTTTTATAATAAACTAAGGAAAGTGAAGTTGGTGATGTCAATGATCAAAGTTAAAATAGAGAAAAATAGATTAAATGAACCAATCTTTAAGCTTGGATTTAAAAAGTTAAATGATAAGGAAGAAAGATTTTTAAAAAGAGCATTAATTGAAGGAAAAGAAATTTCAGGTACATATAAATATGAAATACCATTAAAATATTTTGTTCCAATAATGAATAATATAGATAAAGAAAATATAAAACTTGATAGATATAGTAAGTTATCATTTTTAGAATTTTCAGATGACTTTGATGAAAAGTATTTTTATATTTTAGAAGCTAATGCAAAGTATATGAAAAAATGGAGAGAAGAAGGATGTCCTAATATTTTTAAAATTGAAATAAATAAAGATACTTTAGAAATAAAGAAGGAAATTATCTTCAAAAAAATTGAAAGAGTGTATGTTTAGTATTAAGGGATAAGTGATAAGTTACAAGTTAGAAAATAAATTCAGTGTAAAGGAATTTTATTTTTGAGCTTGCAACTTGTCACTTTTAATTTTAAATAATATTTAGTTATATTTAAGTTAGTAATAATTAATCTGTATAAAAAAATTATTCGAATTCGTCAATGGCTAAATCTTGCTTTTTTAATGTGAATTTAAAAATAACACCATCTTTAGTATTACTTATAGAATATTTACTTTTATGAAGGGATAAAATTCTTTCTACTGTTGCTAATCCTAGACCATAGCTATTTTTAGATCTATCACCAGATTTATCTAATCTGTAGAATTTTGCAAATATATTCTCTAATTCATTATCAGGTATAGTAATCCCTTTATTTTCTATTGAAATTAAATAATCAAAATCATCTTCCTTAACGGTAATGATAATATCATTATTTCTAGGTGTATATTTAATAGTATTTGATAAAAGATTTTGCACAACACGTTCTAATGTCATTATATCACCTTCAACATAGGCATATGAAGGTAAATTAAATTTTATGTTTAATCCTTTATTCTGAAAGTCTAATGAGAATTTTTTTACCATTCCTTGTAGTAATCTAACTATATTAAATGACTCTAAATGTAAGGCTATTGTTTCAGATTCTAATTTAGATAAATCAAGCATATTGGTTATTAATAAATTCATTTTATTTGCTTCGTCTATAATAGTATCTAAATATGCAACGGCATCTTTTCCAGAAGCTATACCATCTCTTAAGCCTTCAGCATATCCACATATAATGCCTAGTGGAGTTCTTAAATCATGGCTTACACTTGATACGAAATCTTTTCTCATATTTTCAAGATTACGCTCTTTTTCAATATCTTTTTCTAATTGAGCATTTTTTTCTTGGAGCGTTTGAAGAGCATTTTCTAAGTTAGATGATAAAAAGTTTAGTGTATTTGCAAGATTACCAATTTCATCATCAGATGTAACTGCACACTTTGTGTCAAAATCTAAATTAGACATTTTTTTTGCTGCTTTATTTAAATCAATAAGTGGTTTACTAATTAATTTAGAATAAATTCTAGACAAAAATATAGCTAATATTAAAAATCCAATTAATAAATAAAAATAGAAACTACGTATAACACTTGAAGCTTCTTTGATTGGTTGTATAGAAGATACTGAAATAAGTAGTGAATCATTTTCACTTTGAATTGAAATTGGCGCAACAATTCCTATTTTTTTGTAGTCACTACCTTGATTCGTAAAAATTACACTTTGCACTTTATCATTGATTAAAACATCTTCAATTAAATCATGATTTGATAATAGATCTGAATAAAAATTAGTTAAAGATTTCATATCATCGAAGTTTTTATTATCAAAATATGATAAATATTTTAATGAACCGTCATTTAATGATATAATTGCAATTCTTGAATTATTTTTTTCTTCATAATTTTTTAATGCAGAACTTAGGGTTGTAGCATCAAAATTTTGATAAGAATATAATGATTTTATTCTTTTAGCATCTAAAATTAATGATTCTGTTTTTTTAGAAAGATAAAAGTCTTCAAAAAATATATTTTGAAATAAAAAAGTTAAACAAAATACAATTGATATTAAACCAAAGGTTATTAATGTAATTCTTTTAGAAATACTATTCTTCATTTGGAACTTCAAATTTATACCCACTTCCTCTTACTGTAACAATATAGTTAGCTTTTGAACCCAATTTTTCACGTAATCTTTTTATATTTGTGTCAACAGTCCTTAAATCACCATAATAATCGATTCCCCAAACATTGTCTAGTATAGTGTCCCTGCTTAATGCAATTCCTAAATTATCAGATAAATAAAGCAAAAGTTCAAATTCTTTTGGTGATAATGTAAGAGCAACGCCATTTATTTTAACTTCATGTGCTAACTTATTAATAGTTAATCCATTATAATTTTGAGTTGGGTTGAAATCATCATCATTATTAGTTGTTCTTTTTAATAAAGCTTTGATTTTAGCTATTAAGATTTTAGGGGAAAATGGTTTAGTAACATAATCATCAGCACCCATTTCATAACCAAAAAGTTTATCTTCCTCCTGACCTTTTGCAGTTAATAATATAATTGGAAGATTAGAAACTGTTCTAATTGTTTCTAAAACTGTAATACCATCAATCTTAGGCATCATTATATCTAATAGGATTAAATCGACTTTGTTATTTTTAAATATAAATATTCCTTCATCACCATCAGAAGCTTCTAATACATTAAATCCTTCTGCCTTCAAGTAATCCCTTAATAAAAATCTTATTTTTAATTCATCTTCTATTATTAGTATAGTTTTACTCATAATGCCTCCTTTAAAAAATATTTATTAACTAAATTATAAAACATAATTGTACAATTATAAACTAATAAGTTAATTTATATAAAAATAAATTAAATAAGTATATATTAAGAGAATTAGAACAGATAAACTATTAAAAAAAGACTTAAATTATTTAAATAGAATAGTGTATTTTGTATAAATTTTACTAATCTAAATCTTAGACTTAAATTAGTAAAATTTAAGTTGAATTAGCAAAATATAAAATATTGAATTTCACTTAATTGTTGATATTAAGTAGCAAACATATTATATTATAATTCTAGGAAAAAAGTATTTTAGATGGGGGAAGGTAGAAGGTGATTAAATTAAATTTTGATGTAAAAAAGCATATTCTTAAAAATGGATTAGAAGTCATTACTATAAAAAAGAATACCCAAATCTCATCAATTAACATAGGAATTAAAGTTGGTGCCTTAAATGAAACTCTTGAGGAAAAAGGGATTTCACATTTTATAGAACATATGATTTTTAAAGGAACTGAGAATAGAACATTTCAAAGGTTAAATGATGAATTAGAGTCTTTAGGTGGAGAATATAATGCTTATACGGATTATTCTCAAACAGTATATTCAATTAGTTGTTTAGAGGAAGAGTTTATAAATGGTATTGAATTATTAAGTGATATGCTTATTAATTCAAAACTTCCAGAAGAAGAGGTAGATAAAGAAAGAGGAGTAATTTTAGCAGAAATAAGATCAAGTAAAGATAGTGTTGAAGATTTTAGTTTTAAAAGGATTAATGAAGTTGCATTTGAACATAGCGCTTTAAAGTATGATGTTGCTGGGTTAGATGAAAATGTAAAAAACTTTACTAGGGATCAGCTTTATAGTTATTATAAAAAGTATTATGTGCCAAACAATTCATTAATAACAATGGTATCATCACGAGAGCATGATGATGCAATAAAGGAAATAGAAAAATATTTTGGAAAGTGGCAACCTAAAGAGGTGAAAAGTTTAGATGTTAAAGATGAAAAGAATAAGGATATTAAGGTAGTAACAACTAAAGAAAATATTGAATTAAGTACAATAATTTATTTATTTACTTTTTATGATTTAGATAAAAAAAGTGAACTTCCATTACGAATTTTAAATCACAGATTAGGTGAAAGTGCCAACTCTTTACTATTTAGGGAAGTAAGAGAAAACAGAGGTTTAGCATATGATATATATTCACATTTAGACATTACTAAAAATGTAAAAACATTATATGTTTATACTGCAGTTGATGAAGAGGATATAAATGATGCTTCAAAAGCTATAGAAGAAATATTTAAGGATATTAAGTCTAAAAAAATTGTAATTGGTAATAATGATTTAAATATAATGAAAAAGGTTCATAAGACAGCTGTGATTTCAACATTAGAGGATTCAGTTGAATTATGTAGTTATATTTTGAGTCAAAGCTTAGAAGGTGAAGATATATTTGAATTTTTAGAAGATATGGAAAGTCTAAATAGTATTACAGCAGATGAGATATATGAAGTTGCAAATAAAGTTTTAAATAATCCTACAATTCATATACTAAAATCATCATAAGGTGGTAATAATTATGAATATAATAACAAAAATTGAAGTAAGAAAAAGAAATAAGGAACGAGTAAACATATATATTGATGAAGAGTATGCTTTTTCAATTAGTGCTGAATTGATATATAAAGAAAATATAAAGGTTAAAGATAAAATTGATGTTGATTCTTTAAAAAAGTTAGCGGATGAAGATAACTATATAAAATGTAAAAATACAGCGCTTAAAACAATTGAACGAACTTATAAGAGTGAAAAGGAATTAGCACAAAAATTAGCATTAAAAGGTTATGATGACCATATAATTAATCGTACAATAAATTTTATGAAAGAATATAATTTATTAAATGATAATAATTATGCAACTATGTATGTTAAAGATAAATCGAGAAACATAGGTAAAAAGAAAATTAAGTACTCTTTACTTCAAAAAGGAATTGATGAAGAGATTATTGAAAGTGAATTAGAAAAAATAAATAATGATGAGGTTAAAGCTATTGTTTATGAAATGGCTTTAAAAAAATACAAAGTATTTAGTAAAAGAGAAAATGATAATTATAAACTAACGCAAAAATTATATAGATTTTTAATGGGGAAGGGGTATGATTATGATTTAATTAAAGATGTTGTGAAATCTATAGTTAAATCAGAAGATTTCGAATAAAAGGAGCAATCTTAATGAATGAAATACTCTCTTATGCTATATGTTTTTTTATTATAATTTTAGGAGTTACAGAAAGTGTGAAAAGGTCATTGAATGGAAGAAATGTAACTTTTGCGCTAGAGAGGGTCCTTTATTATATTTCTATATTTATTACGATTTTAATAATTGCTTTAAAGATTGATGTTATTATTAAAGGTATTACTAAAATATCAATTTCATATCTTAAATTAGATGGTATTTATGGTGATGTTTGTAAAATAGCATTATTAGTAGGATTATTCTTTTTACTTCAAGTATCATTTTATGTGATATCTAAGAAAATTATTATACCAATGTTTAAGGGATTAAATAAGGCAAATAGTATTTTGATTGTTATATTATCATCAATATTTGGAATAGTAAAAGGAATAATGTCAATACTTATATTTTTTGTAGCATTAATTATGTATAATAATACTATAGGAATTTATAATAGAATTGATTTATTTAGTAATAATAAAGTTTATGAGAAGTTATCTTCTGAAATAGCCCAAAATAATAGTGATCTTACAGATGAAATTGTAGAAAACTTTCTACCAACAAGCAATATAATTATTTATTATAATGGTGTTACATTAGAAGAAGGAATTAAATCTACAAATGAAATTGATGAGATGGCAAAAGAATTAACAAAAGGTGTAACAAGTGATATTGATAAAGCTAGAATTTTGTATTCTTGGATTGGAAGTAATATAGAGTATGATTATGATAGAGCAGAAAAAGCATTAAATAATGAAAAAGTTGAAAATAGCGGAGCTATTTCAGCATTTGAAAATAGAAGTGGTATTTGTTTTGACTACTCTTGTCTTTATGTTGCAATGGCTAGAGCAGTAGATTTAAAGGTTAGATTATTAACGGGAACAGCATATGATGGGAAGCAATATGGACCACATGCATGGAATGAAGTTTATATTAGTGATATAGAAAGTTGGATACCGGTAGATACTACTTTTTATTTAGCAGGAGATTATTTTAATAATTATGATTTTTATGAAGATCATATAACTGATAGTATTGCAGGAGAATGGTAAAAGCGCTTATTAAAGCGCTTTTTTATTTTTAGAAATTAATAGGTTTATAGCTTTTTCGCAGTCTTTATCTGAAGCATCTAAAGCCCAAGCTCTATTAAAATAAATTAATGCTTTATTTACATTTTCGAGCATTGCATAGCAATAAGCTAAATTAAAATAATATTTACTTTCTTTTTGTATACTTAAAGCTTTCTTAAGCATTTCAATTGCGCTATTAAAATCCTTAAGTTTAATATAACATACACCTGCGTTATAATAAGCGCAACTTTCATTTTCACCAACTTCAATAGATTCTATGTAATTTTCGATTGCTTTAGAGTAATCTTTATTATTATAATATTTATTTCCTTCATTAAAGTAACTCATATTAACCTCCTAAGTATTTACTCAGATATTCTAATTATTGTCTTTACCACATAATATTATTCATTAAATATATATTTTAGAAGATAATATATTATTAAATAATATAGAACAAACATTGAATAATAAACAAAATTTGGTAAAAATAGTTATTTGATATGAAAAAATAAAATTTATGTGATATAATTAGTGCGATATATTAATTGGAAAGAGTGGTAAAATATGAGAAGTTATAAATTGGGAATTGATGTAGGATCTACTACAATAAAAGTTGTGGTATTAGATAATTATAATAAAGTAATTTATAGTGATTATAGGAGACATTTTTCCGATATAAAAACTACTTTAGATAATTCATTAAAGGAATGTTTTAAAAGTATAGGTAATGTTAATTTAAAAGTTACAGTTACAGGCTCTGGTGGAATAGGGGTATCACAGTGGTTAAAGTGCAAATTTGAGCAAGAAGTTATATCTTGTACTAGAGCAGTAGAGGAATTTATAAGTAAAACAGATGTTGTTATTGAACTTGGAGGAGAAGACGCTAAAATAACGTATTTAAAAGGTGGAATAGACCAAAGGATGAATGGAACATGTGCTGGTGGAACAGGAGCATTTATTGATCAAATGGCTATTTTATTAAATACTGACGCAAAAGGGTTGAATATATTAGCTAAAGAGGCAACTAACATTTATCCAATTGCTTCAAGATGTGGAGTTTTTGCGAAAACTGATATACAACCATTAATTAATGAAGGAGCAAAGAAAAGTGATATTGCAGCATCAATATTTCAAGCTGTTGTAGATCAAACAATAAGTGGACTAGCATGTGGGAAACCTATTAGGGGGAATGTTGCATTTCTTGGTGGTCCTCTTCATTTTCTTGATAGTTTAAGAGATAGATTTATAAAAACTTTAAATTTAAAAGAAGGTGAATACTTTGCACCCAATAATTCTGAAATTTATGTTGCTTTAGGAGCTGCAATTTTAGCTGAAAACAGTGAGATAATTAATTCTAATGAGCTAATTAGAAGACTAAATGAAATTAATGCTAAAACAATAGTGAATGAATCATTAGAACCATTATTTATTGATGAAGAAGATTATAATAAATTTAAGGAAAGACATAGTTTAAGCACTGTTCCTAAAGGAAATTTATCTGAATACAAGGGGAAAGTATTTATAGGAATAGATGCAGGTTCTACTACAACTAAAGCGGTTGTATTAGGAGAAAAAGGAGAGTTATTATATTCTAGCTATAATAATAATGAAGGAAGTCCTTTAAATAAAACTATAGATATTTTAAAAGAAATTTATATATTATTAAATAAAGATGTAAAGATAGCAAAAGCTACAGTTACAGGTTATGGAGAAGGATTAATAAAGGCAGCTCTTGGTGTTGATATTGGTGAGATAGAAACAATTTGTCATTTTAGAGGTGCAAAAGAATTTATGCCTAATGTGGATTTTATATTAGATATAGGCGGACAAGATATGAAAGCCTTAATGATTAAAGATGGAGTTATTAATAACATTTTATTAAATGAAGCGTGTTCATCAGGATGTGGTTCATTTATTGAAGGATTTAGTAAATCTTTGGGAATTTCAATTGATGAATTTGCTAAATTGTCTATTAAATCAAAACATCCAGTTGATTTAGGTTCAAGATGTACTGTATTCATGAATTCAAAGGTAAAGCAAGTACAAAAAGAAGGTGCAAGCATTGCAGATATTTCTGCAGGTCTTTCTTATTCAGTAATTAAAAATGCCTTATATAAGGTAATTAAGATTAGAAATTTTGATGAATTAGGCAAAAATATTATAGTACAAGGTGGTACTTTTTATAATGATGGAATATTAAGAAGCTTTGAAAAAGTTACAGGCATTGATGTTGTAAGACCTGAAATAGCGGGATTAATGGGAGCGTATGGAGCAGCATTAATAGCTAAGGAAAATTACACAGAAGGAGAGACATCATCATTAATAACAAGAGATAAAATCAATGATTTTACAATGGAAACAAGTTGTGAGAGATGTGGAAGATGTGGAAATAACTGCTTATTAACAATTAATAAATTCAGTGAAAGTGAAAATTATATTACAGGAAATAGGTGTGAAAGACCTCTTGGTAATATTGAGAAAAAAGCAAATGTACCTAATTTATATAAATACAAGTTAAAAAGAATATTTTCTTATAAACCTTTAAGTAAAGAAGAGGCAATAAGGGGAGAAATTGGTATACCTCGTGTTTTAAATATTTATGAAAATTATCCATTTTGGTTTACTTTCTTAACAAAATTAAAATTTAGGGTTGTATTATCTCCAATTTCTAATAAGGATATATTTAAATTAGGAATAGAAACTATACCATCAGAATCAGCTTGCTATCCAGCTAAAATAAGTCATGGTCATATTATGTATTTAATTAACAAAGGAATTAAAACTATTTTTTATCCATGTATTCCTTATGAATATAAAGAAGATAGTGGGGCTAATAATCATTATAATTGTCCTATGGTTACATCATATCCAGATGTTATTAAAAATAATATAGATGAATTAAAAGATAAAGGAATAAAATATCTTTCGCCATTTTTGTCATTGCACAATAAAGAGAAGCTTTATAAAAGACTTTATGAAATTTTTGAAGAGTTTAATGTTACTAAAAAAGAAATAAGAAATGCAGTGGATGCAGCTTTTAACGAAAGAGAAAGTGTAGTTAATGATATAAGAAAAAAAGGTGAAGAAACATTAAAGTATATTGAAGATAATAATATGAAAGGTATAGTTTTAAGTGGTAGACCTTATCATATTGACCCTGAAATCAATCATGGACTAACAGATATTATAACATCATTTAATATGGTAGTTTTTACTGAAGATAGTGTTGCTCATTTAGGAAATTTAAATAGACCAATAAGAGTTGTGGACCAATGGATGTATCATACTAGATTATATAGAGCTGCTGCCTTTGTAAAGGAAAGAAAAGATTTAGAATTAATACAGTTAACATCATTTGGTTGTGGCTTAGATGCTGTTACAAGCGATCAGGTATCTGAAATATTAGCTAGTAGAGGAAAGATATACACTTTAATAAAAATAGATGAAGGAAGTAATTTAGGTGCAGTTAAGATAAGGATAAGATCGTTAAAGGCAGCAATGGAAGAAAGGGAAAGAAATAATGTTGTATTAAAAAGTGTAGATAACAGCTATCAAAACAATGTGTTTACAAAGGAAATGAAAAAAGATTGGACAATACTTGCACCTCAAATGTCGCCTATGCATTTTCAATTTATAGAAAAAGCGGCAAAGGCTAGTGGATATAATATTGAGGTATTACCTGCTAATGATAAAGAGGCAATTGAAGAAGGGGTTAAATATGTTAATAATGATGCTTGTTATCCGTCAATATTAGTTATTGGACAAATGATTCATGCATTAAAAAGTGGTAAATATGATCCAGAAAAAACTGCATTAATTATTACACAAACTGGTGGTGGTTGTAGAGCAACTAATTATGTTGGATTTTTGAAGAAAGGTTTAAGGGAAGCGGGATTTCCTAATGTTCCAATTATTTCATTAAATACATTAGGTATGGAAAAGCAACCAGGATTTACGATTTCATATGAATTAATAAAGAAGCTTATGATGGGTATAATTTATGGTGATTTATTTATGAGAGTGCTTTATAGAGTAAGACCTTATGAAGTTGTTGAGGGATCTGCAAATAAGTTATATGAATACTATCGAGAAAAAGCATTTGAAAATCTAATAAATGGTAGTAAAAGTGAAATGAATAAAATAGTTAAAGAAATAGTTAAAGCTTTTGATACACTTGAAATTAATAATGAAGTTAAGCCGAAGGTAGGCATAGTAGGTGAAATATTAGTTAAATATCATCCAACTGCCAATAACAATATAGTAGATGTTTTGGAGAATGAAGGTGCAGAAGTAGTAGTTCCTGAATTATTAGATTTCTTTTTATATTGTTGTTATAACTCAAAATTTAAAAATAGATACTTATCAGGAAGCAAAATAACAAAAACTGTTTGTGATATTGCAATTTCCTATATTGAAGCATATAGGAAATTTGTAATTAAAGAATTGCAGAATAGTGAAAGATTTGGATATCCAACTACTATTAGTCATTTAGCAGAAAAGGCAGCAAATGTTGTATCTTTAGGTAACCAAACAGGTGAAGGGTGGTTATTGACAGGCGAGATGGTTGAGTTAATTGAAAATAATGTGAATAACATTGTTTGTATTCAACCATTTGCATGTTTACCTAATCATGTAACAGGAAAAGGAATGATTAAAGCATTAAAAGCTAAATACCCGTTGGCAAATATTATTGCTGTTGATTATGATCCAGGAGCCTCTGAAGTTAATCAATTAAATAGAATAAAGCTTATGATGTCGGTAGCATTTAAGAACTTAAAGCTACCACAAGAAAACTATGATTATAAAAAAGAAGTTAAAATAGATATTAATACTTTAAGAACTAATAATATATAAAGTTAGTTATATATTGTATATGATGGAACTTTATATGATTTAGTTATTAAAAGCTATTATCAGTGTATTTATAGAACAAAATAAGCAAGAGTTAACTTGAAAATAAAGAAGACTTTAAAAAAATTCGACATTTTTTTTAAATCCTCTTTATTTTTTTTCATCTCTTTACTATAATGTATTTATATTTTAATACGTTAAATTAGTGGCAGGAGAGATAGTATGAATGATAAAAATCCTTATATTTTAGTTTTAGGAGCCTCAATTGTTGATATTTTTGGGTTTTGTGGAAGAAGTTATGCTCAAAGAGATTCGATACCGGGGCATATAAAAATATCTTTTGGAGGAGTATGTAGAAATATTGCAGAAAATCTAGCAAGAGTAGGAGTGGAAACAAAGTTTATTTCAACTTTAGGTGATGATGAAAATGGAAAAAGCATTTTTGAACATTCTAAAAAATTAGGATATAGTATGGAGCACTCTTTATTCTTAAAGAATGAAAGTACTCCAACATATATGGCAATTTTAAATCACCAAGGTGAAATGGAATCAGCTGTAGTAGATATGGAAAGCTTAAATAAAATGGATGAAAGTTTTATTGATGAAAAAGATAGTATTTTTAGAAATGCACAATATACTATAGTTGATTCAGATAATCCAGTTTTATTAGAGTATATTTTAAAGAAATATGAAGGAGTAAGTAACTTTATATTAGATCCAGTATCAGCAAAGAAAGCTAGAAAAATTCGTCATTTAATAAAATACTTCCATACAATAAAACCAAATAGATTTGAAACAGAAGCTTTATGTGGTTTTAAGATTGAAAGTAATGAAGACTTAAGAAAAGCTGGTAGATTTTTTATTGAACAAGGAGTAAAAAATGTATTCATTAGTTTAGATGCAGATGGAATATATTATATTACTAGTGAGGGTGAAGAAGGAACTCTTGCATGTTCTGATAAGATAGATGTTAAAAATGTTACAGGAGCAGGTGATTCATTTGTTGCCGGAATTGGATATGGCTACATGAATAATTTAAATATTAAGGATACCCTTAAGTATTCTGTTGCAATGTCTATAATTACAATAACTCATGAAGAAACTATTAATCCTGACATGTGTCATGCTTTAGTTGAGGATTTTGTTAAAAATACTAATTGGAATGAAAATTAATACTTTTAGATAAGACTCTTTATAGAGTCTTATTTTTTTACAATTAATTGCTTTGAAATTGAAAAAATGGTAATTGTAGGATATAATTTAAATAGGATTCTAATGTTAATTAATAGTATAAAATTATAATTTTTTTAGTAGAGCTAAAAGTTATATAAATAAGTTAAGTAGTTTCAAATAAACAAATAGAGGGGTACAGATGAGTAAAAAAAGAAAGGTTATTGATGTTTATGGAATTGTACAAGGAGTTGGGTTTAGACCTTTTGTTTATAACTTAGCAATAAAAAACAGTTTAACCGGATACGTTAATAATAATAGTAATGGAGTTATTATAGATATTCAGGGGGAAGAAGATAACTTAAAGGCATTTATTGTTGAATTAAGCAAAAATCCACCATTATTATCTAAAATAAAGAAAGTGAAGATTACTGAGAAAAAAGTAAATCAAAAATATACAGACTTTTATATAAAATTAACTGAAAAAAATATTAGTCCTACTACATATATTTCACCAGATTACTCAATATGTGATAAATGTAAAACTGAAATTTTTGATAAAAATAATAAAAGATATAGATATCCTTTTACAAATTGTACATGCTGTGGGCCAAGATTTTCAATAATCAAAGATTTACCATATGATAGAGATTTAACAACAATGAATGAATTTGAAATGTGTGAAAGTTGTAAAGCCGAATATAATAATCCAGAGAATAGGAGGTTTCATGCCCAACCAAATGCATGTCCAGAATGTGGTCCTATAGTATTTTTAAGTAAAAGTAATGGAGAGTTAATAAAGTATGAGGATCCTTTAACAGAAACTATTAAGTTGATTAAAGAAGGCAATATAATAGCAGTTAAAGGATTAGGAGGATTTAATTTATCTTGTGATGCTAAAAATGAAGAGACAATAAGATTATTAAGAAAAAGAAAAAAGAGACCCCAAAAGCCTTTTGCCGTAATGATGAGAGATTTAGAAGTTGTTAAAAAATACTGTAATTTAAGTAAAGAAGAAGAAGCAGTATTATTAAGTAATAAAAGACCTATTGTACTATTAGAAAAGAATAAAAATTATGGCCTTCCTAATAATTTAGCACCCAATAATAAAAGAGTTGGAGTAATGCTTCCATATACGCCCTTACATTACTTATTATTTGATGAAAATACAGAAATATTAGTTATGACAAGTGGAAATATCAGTGGAGAGCCAATAATTTATAAAAATAATCAAGCATTAGAAAAATTAAATAATATAGCGGATTATTATTTGTTAAATAATAGAGAGATTTATATGAGTATTGATGATTCTGTTACTAGAGTTATTAAGAGTAGAGAAAGAGTTATAAGGAGTGCTAGGGGATATTCACCTAAAAGTATATTCATGAATACTAAAAGTGAAATTTTAGCATTAGGGTCAGAATTGAAAAATACTATAAGTGTCAGTAATAAAAATGATGTATTTATGAGTGAGTATATAGGTGATTTGAAAAATATAGAAACTACTAATAAGTTTGAAAGAGTAATTTCTCATTATTTAAAAATATATAGTATAAAACCTAAAATAATTGTTTATGATATGCATCCAAGCTTTGTTTATAGGGATATAAATTTGAAGGATATTTTAAATATAAATGAAGATGTTAAGATTATGGAAACACAACATCATCATAGTCATGTTGTAAGCTGTATGGTAGAAAATGATATAAATGAACAAGTAATAGGTATTGCATATGATGGAACTGGATATGGAGATGATAAAAAAATATGGGGTGGAGAATTTTTACTATGTAATAGAAAAGAATATGTAAGAATTGGACATTTACAGTATTTTAATTTACCAGGTGGAGAAAGTGCTATTAAGAATCCATGGAAAATTGCGTTATCTTTACTATATAAGGTATATAATGATGACTTTATTAACTATATACCAAATAATCTTAAGAATAAAAGTGTTAGTGTAATTAAGAATATTATTGATAAAAAAATAAACTCACCTGAAACATCAAGTATAGGTAGATTATTTGATGGAATTTCTGCACTAATTGGATTAATTGAAGAGATTTCTTTTGAAGGCGAAGCAGCTATAATATTAGAAAATATAAGTAATGAAGAAATAATAAATAACTATAAATATAATATAGATAAAATAGAAGATAGATATATTATAAAATTTAATGAAATAATTATAGGAATAGTTAATGATATTAGAAATAAAGTTACTAAAGATATTATTAGTGCAAAATTTCATAATACTGTAGTTGAATTTACAATAGATATGGCAAAAAGGATGAGAGAAAAAACTAAGGTTAACAAAGTTATACTTACTGGAGGAGTATTTCAAAATGAAATATTACTTGATAGAACTATTGTTAAATTAATTGAAAATAATTTTGAGGTAATAACTCATACAATTATTCCTTGCAATGATAGTGGTATTAGTTTGGGACAATTGGCAATAGCAAATGAAAAAATAAATTAAATATAAATGAGTTTAAAGAGTGTAAGGAAATTTAATTCAGCAAATTAAAGTTTTCATATATAGCTTATTTGAAAGGAGAAAAATATATGTGTATAGCAGTTCCGGCGAGAATAGAATCTATTATCGATAATGAAGCAACTGTAAGTTATGGTGGGATAAAGATGAAGGTGAACATTATGTTTATAAATGAGCCTAAAGAAGGTGATTATGTATTAGTTCATGCAGGATGTGCAATTCAAAAGATAGATGAAGATTACGCTAATGAAACTCTAGAAATATTTAGTGAACTTAGTGAGGCAATTAAGGAGTGTGAAAGAAGTGGACACACTGAATAAACTAAAAGATATTAACCTTACAAATAGATTTTTAGATAAGATAAAGAGCGAAGTAGTATCAGAAATTTCTATTATGGAGGTATGTGGAACTCATACAAATGTAATTTTAAAAAATGGTATAAAGGATTTATTGCCTGAGAAAATAAAGCTTATAAATGGTCCAGGTTGCCCTGTATGTGTAACGCCACAAGGATATATTGATACAGCAATAAAACTATCAAAAAAAGAAAATATGATAATTACTACTTTTGGTGACTTGATGAGGGTTCCAGGAAAGGAAAGTACATTAAGTAAGGAAAAAGCATTAGGAAGTGATATTAGAGTTGTTTATTCACCATTAGATAGTATTAAAATAGCTAGGGAGAATCCAAGTAAAGAGGTTATATTTTTAGGTATAGGATTTGAAACAACTGCTCCAATCATTGCAATGAGTATAAAAATAGCCAGTGATGAAAATATCAATAATTTCTCGGTTTTTAATAGTTTAAAGACAATGCCAGAAGCAATGAAGAGTTTAGTATTAAATCCTAATATAAAGATTGATGCATTTTTATGTCCTGGACATGTTGCAACGATAATTGGTGAAAATCAATTTAAGAAATTAGCGGTGGAATATAATATTCCAATGGTTATAGCTGGGTTTGAGGTAAATGATATTTTAGCATCTATATATACAATAATAGAAATGAATAAGAATAATAAAAATTATTTAGTTAATTTATATAGTAGACTTGTAAAAAAAGATGGAAATATAAATGCAGTTAATATAATACATGAAGTTTTTGAAAAAAGCGAAAGTATATGGAGAGGTATAGGAAAATTAGATAATGCAGGATTAATTATTAAAAATAAATATAGTCGTTTTGATGCATTAAATAAATTTGATATTAAATTTATACAGGAAAGTGATAATAAAGGATGTTCTTGTGGAGAAGTGCTAATGGGTATAAAAGAACCAACGGAATGTAATTTATTTGGGAATATATGTACACCTCTAACACCAATTGGAGCATGTATGGTATCAGAAGAAGGAACTTGTTCTGCTTATTATAAATATAAGTAATTTAGTTGGAGGGAGAAATTTTATGAGTAATGAAATTATAACCTTAAGTCATGGTAGTGGTGGAAAGGCAACTAATAAATTAATTAATAATTTATTTTATAAATATTTTAATAATGAAATTTTAAATCAACAAAATGATTCATCAGTTTTGCCGTTAATAAATGGAAGAATTGCAATATCTACAGATTCATTTGTTATAAATCCAATATTTTTTAATGGTGGAGATATAGGTAAGCTAGCTATTTGTGGAACAGTTAATGATATATCTATGAGTGGAGCAAAGCCATTATATATTACGGTAGGGTTTATAATTGAAGAAGGATTAGAGATTGATGAACTAGAGAAAATAGTAAAATCTATGGCTGATACAGCTAAAAAAGCAAATGTAAAAATTGTAACTGGTGATACAAAGGTTGTAGAACGAGGAAGTTGCGATAAAATATATATTAATACAACTGGTATTGGAATAATAGAAGATGAAAAATATTATTATAGTGGAGATATGGTCCAAGCTGGTGATTGTATATTATTAAGTGGTACTATTGGTGATCACGGAATGTGTATTATGAACAATAGAGAAAATTTGGGGTTTGATGTAGATATTAAAAGTGATTGTTGTTTATTAAATTTTCTAATAGACGATATTTTATCAGTAAGTAAAAATGTTAGGGTATTAAGAGACCCTACAAGAGGTGGAGTAGCTACAACACTAAATGAAATAATCGAGCATAGCAATATTAGTATAGAGATTGAAGAAAGAAGTATTCCAGTAAAAAAAGAGGTTTCTGCAATGTGTGATATTTTAGGATTAGATCCTCTTTATGTAGCCAATGAAGGAAAGTTAATTGTAATTGTTGATAAGGATGATGCTTTAAAGGTACTAGAAATAATGCGAAAAAATGAAGTAGGTCAGGATGCAGTAATTTTAGGAAAAGCTATAGATGATGGTAAAAATAAATTATATCTTAAAACTAAAATTGGTGGTAAAAGAATTATAAGTATGCCGGATGGTGAATTATTAGTTAGAATTTGTTAATAAAATTAAAATGACAAATAGCAAATTATTTTTTTATAAGGTAATTTATATTAAATTTGCTATTTGTCATTTTTTTATTTAAAGTGCAATTATAATCTTAACATAAAATTGATTTAATGCATTTAATAGCTTTGCAGTTATCAGAAGTTTCTATATATAATGAATTATCTTCACCAAAAAATGAAGAAAATACATCTAGGTTTTCAGAAACTGCGCAATAAATTTTAGCAAAAGTTCCTGATTTAACATTTGGTAGTGTAACTCTTATAGTTTTACTTTCAATATAATTTATACACCATTTGTCTAATATACACTCAACAGTTCTTACATCTTTTGAATTTTGTCTTTTATTATTTCCAACAACAAAATTAAATAAACTACAACTATCATTTAAATTTAAATATGAATAGCCATTTAATGATATTTTTTTGCATGCTATTTCTGATAATAAATCACAGATAGTATCTGAATTTGCTATAATTGAAAGTTGAGTTCTTTCTTCTATAGAAACATCACAACAGGAAAAATTATCTTGGTTACTACTTGAAAAATCATTTGAAAAATCACTTGCACTACTATTTGAAAAATCACTTGTACTACTATTTGAAAAGTCACTTACGTTGCTATTAGAGAAATTACTTACATCACTATTAGAGAAATCACTTTGACTTTCATTTGAGTAGTCACATGAACTAAAATAATAATCTGACATTATATCATCTCCATATAATCTTTTGTTTTAATTGGTCATAATACATAATATGAATAATATAATAAAATGTTCAAGGTATTAATATAAAATTAAAAAGGTATGTTTTTATAAAAATTTTTATTTATATAAAGTTAAAAGTAAGTACAAATGGAAAACATCTTATAGGATATTAGTATTTTTAAGGGAAAAGATAATATTGAGGTGAGATTATTATGACAAATAAAATGAAAAAAACTAAACATCAACACAAAAATGTAAATCATAATCCACAAGTGGAAAGTGTAAAAGCATGTTTTGAGGAACCAAAAGCTAAAGGATATGAGTTCATTCCACGTACTTTTGATTAGTAGTTGAAATCTAAGAAAAGGTTCTATTAAAATAGCTACTATCTAAAATCAAAGATTGTATTTTATAAATTTAAATAATAAAACTAGTAGAAATATTAATTTCTACTGGTTTTGTTATTTTAGTGAAAAATTATAGTTTTGATAGAAATGATTTTTGGTATTTAGCTTGTTTTAAAACTATTGCTTTAAATATGTCTGTAATATATACAAACACAATCAAATAAAAATACAAAAAACACTTTACAAACCAAACATAAAACTCTATAATAAAATATGTAATATAAGTAAAAAAATGGGAGGGAAAAATGGAAAGAGAAAAAATTATACAATTAACTAATAAGGAGTATGTTACACTTGTTGAAGGAGCATATGTAGCGTGTTTTTTGCTTGGAAAAGATGTAAATATATCAGGTGCTAGAGGTGATGCAAGAACTGAATATAATTATTTATATGGAAAGGTAAGAAATAATGAAATACAATGTAAAAAACAAGGTAATGCACTGTATGTAAAAACAGAGGATGTAAAAAATATGTTTTTGAAAGATAATACACAGATGAATATTGAATCAGTTTTGCAAGATACTTCAAACGTTGCTAATGAGAATAGTAGTGAGGATATTATAGATGATAAAGAGAATATACTATCTGAATTAAAAGAAAATTATAATGAGTTACAGCTTAAGTATAAAAATTTAGAAGATGAAAATTTAAGACTAAATAAGCAAATTAAAATATTAAAATTACAATTAGAATTAGAAAACAAAAAAAATATAGATTTATCTGAAAGAATGACAGGGATGATACTTAATAGTTAAAATAAGGGGGTAGTGGATTGAAAATTAATTCTAAGCAGTATATAAATGATAGAATTATAATGCTTAATAAGCAGATAGATGTAATAATAAATGTACTTAGATATTCTAATGGTAATAAACTTCCAATTTGTAAAATGTCGTCTATATTAACTAATATAACTAATGAAGTAATATTACCAATTGATTTAATAAGGATAGTAGAAGCTCAAAATATTTTACAAAAACAAGGATATAGATTAAATTTGGAAATAGAAACATTATCTGGAGTAAAAGAACAGTTTGTAATATTAGAAAATTATTTAGTATAAATATTTTTTTAATTTTATTTAAAGTTTTAAAAATTTTACAAATAGAAATTAAGTAGTCAATAATAAGTCAAATTTATTGGAGGTATAATAAAATGTTTGACTTAGAAAAGGGACTAAAATTAATTGATGACCTAAAAAGAAATAACGAAACATTAAGCGAAGTTGAGTACAAAAGAAATGGAGAATTTAATGAATCATTTAAAGAGCTACTTAAGTATATTGAAGAACAGAAAAGGCTCCTTATAGCTAGTTAATGCTATAAGGAGGAGACTGTAGATAATTTTGTGTAATATAGTTTCTTATAAATCAAATATTACTGGAAATTTTGATTTCCAGTAATAT
>NZ_JBCOAB010000019.1:0-62895 GCF_040227035.1 Clostridium sp. RTP31139st1_H3_RTP31139_211217 | reverse complement strand
AATGTACAATTATTTTTTTGAAAATATAGAAAAAGAGCTATCGCTAGCGGATTTTTTTACCCGCTATTGCGACAGCTTCATTTTCTATATTATTTATTGTAAGCTACAATATCTCTTTTACTATCTACTATTACATTTCCCTCTTTATCTAATTCATATATTGATGTAACTGTAACTTTTTTTATGTCACCTTTTAAATCTTGAATTTTAGCTATAAAATAGCTTTTCACTCTTTTACTTATCTCTTGTGGCTCTTCTACTTCACTTGTAAAAGTACCTTCAGTAGTTTCTACAATAATTTGTGTTTTGTCATCTTTTGTTCCAAATATATAAGAATTGCTAGTATCATTATATAAATCTACACGAATTAAAGCTCCATCAAATAAAACAGCTTCTTTCATTAAATTTAAATTTAATTCCTTTTCTTTATTTGCAGGAACATCAAAATTTATACATTCACTTATTCCATCCGGTGAAATTGACCATCCATCCTCTTCTTTAATTAATGCATAAACATAATCTTCATTTGTTTCTTCACCATTAATTACTGCATTAATATTAACTACTGCTTTTTTTAAATTTTCATTAATCTCTTCTATACTTTTTGTAGTTGATGAATTAATAGTTGCATCTTTTCTGTTATTTTTAATCATATTTATTATTTTATTTGCATCATATCCTATATAATCTATATATTCATCAGAGTACAACTTAACCATTTCTTCAATATTATTTTCTGTATTATATTTATTAAATAATTCTAACACCTCTTCTGAAGTGCTAACTCTAACCATTTCTACTTTTTTCCCACAACCTATAAGCAAAATAGAAATAATAGAAACAAGGCACAATATCGTTAATAATCTTTTAATTTTTTTCATAAAAACTTCCTCACAATCCTAATTTTCTCTCACTAAGTATACAACATGTTGCAGGAAATTTCACTAATAATTATATAACTTACTTTGTAAATTTTTTAATTTATTTAAATGATTATCATAATCTTTAACTACACCATAAATATCATTTAAAATACTTTTTTCCATATTTTCATTTTCCTCAATAAATTTATTTGCATTTTTATTTCCCATTTCCATTGCTTTTATCGCATGTTCACAAACTTCACAGTCAGTATCTACAGGAATAAGCTTAATTTTTTCAAAAGCTTCTGCTATATTTCCTCTTATCCCCAATGAATCACTTGCATTTCCACCTAATTCTTCTATTCTATGTGTAATTGCTTCCTCATGTTTTTTAAATGATTCTATTATCTCTTTTAATGTGCTTTTTAACTCTAAATTTTCAGCTTTATCTAAATAATCCTTAAATGTAGCTCCTCCCATATGAACTCCTGTCAAAAATTTATTTAATTCCTTTATAACCTTATCTCTCATTTTTATCACCTCTATACTTTTTACATTATTTTTCCCATTATAAAAAATATTATTTATAAAATCATCAAAAAATTAAATATTTTTTATTAGTGTTTATACAAAAAAGGATATGCATTTCTGCATACCCTTTTTATTAATCTAAATCACGTATATAAAATCCTTTATTAAATACTTCTTTATCATATTTAATTTCAAGCTTATTACAAGCTCTAACATCTTTTTTATTAACTACGAATTTTATTCCACTAATTATAACTTCTTCATCTTCATCACTCTTAAAATCTGGATACAAATCATATGCTGGTCTTCCACATCCATAAAACACCTTTATTCTCACATACTCTTCCGAACTATTTTCTATAAGCTCATTTAATGCATTTTTTGCTTTTTCATCAAAAGTAAATTCCATTTTACTTCCTCCTAAGTATTTTTATAATAATATAATTTTACTTTGCACTACCTAAGTTAAATTCATCATGAAGCAATCTTATAGCATCTTTTACCTTACTAGTGTAAATTAAACACCATATTGTCATATTAGAATCTGTTGTTTGTAAAATTTCAATCTCATTACTAGTTAAAGTATTTATTATCCTTGCCATTACACCTGGAACACCATTCATACCAGCTCCTACTATAGCAATAGTACTACAACCTTCAATTATAGTATATTTAATTTCAGCTTTTTTCATTATTTCATCAAGCTTTTTCTTCTCAGAAGCATCTATTGTGAACATTTGATGTTCAGGGAAAATGTTAATTAAATCTAAGCTTATATGATTTTTAGCAAGCAATTCTAATAAATTTTTATATGAACCTTTATCTCTATTATCTGATAATCTTACTCTAACCTGAATTCTATTATTTAAATGAGTAATTCCAGAAATTAATCTCTTTTCTTCTTCTGAAACACTACTCTTTATCACTGTACCTTTACAGTCATTCATTGTGTTTTTAATAACTAATGGTACATTTCCTTTCTTAGCTAATGCTACAGCCTTAGGATGTATTACTTTAGCACCATGATCAGCTAATTGAAATACTTCATTGTAAGAAATCTCATTTATAAGTGAAGCATCTTCAACAACCCTTGGATCAGCGGTCATAATTCCATCTACATCAGTATATATATCAATTTCTTTTGCTTTTAAAGCAACACCTAATATACACGCTGATGTATCACTGCCTCCTCTTCCTAATGTTGTGAAAAAGCCATCTTCAGTTACACCTTGGAATCCTGTAATAACCGGTACTTTGCCAGCTTCTAATACTTTCATTATATTAGTAGTATCAACTTTAATTGATTTCGCATCAGTAAAGTTATCATCAGTTATTATTCCCGCTTGACCTCCTGTCAATGGAACAGCAGTTATTCCGTGCTTATATAAATCATTGCACATTACTACAGAACTTATTATCTCTCCACAGCACATTAATAAATCCTGAGCACTTTTATTATTATCTTTAAAATTACTATCTACAAGTGATAATAGGCTATCTGTAGCATAGGGTTCTCCAAATCTCCCCATTGCCGATACAACTACTACTGGCTTTAAGCCACTTTCAATAGCTTTTCCTATTTTCTTTATTACTTGTTTTCTTCTTTCTTCTGTTGATACAGATGTTCCTCCGAACTTTTGCACTATAATATCCAAGGAATCTTCCCCCTTAAGTTTTCTAAGCTCTCGCTCTCTTTATCTTTCCTTCCTCAGCAGAGATTACTATGACATTAGTTCCCACTTTCGTTACACATTCCCATGGTATTTCAACGTATTCTTTGCTACCAAAGAAGCTAAACTTACCTGCACTAATACCAACCACCAGGAATTTAAGATATCCATCTTCATCTATTACAAAATCAATATTTGAAGCAGTATCATATTTTTCTGCACTTTCAAGATTAAAAATTTCATATCCTTCTAATTCACTTAAATTTCTTATCTTACTTTCTGGTTTCTTTTCATAATATTCAAAATCCTTCATGATAATTACCTCCTTGTTATACATAATATTATGCATCAGTTTGATAATATATTACTTTAAGGATTAGAACATAAAACCTTCAAATACCAACTTTACATAACTAATATATCAACTATATTTGCAACTTACAATAAAAACTTTTCATCAGTACTATTCTTATATGAAACTTTAGAATTTTCTAAAATTGTATTTAGTTTTTCTGCCTCAACACCTTGCCCAACAAAAGCTGTACTGATTATTCCTGGTTTAAAACATCTCTCCAATACATAGTTTATGTCATTTTGATCGATTTTGTTAATTCTATCAATAACATCTTCTTGAGTTTTTATCTTATTTTGTAATAAAAAGCATTTTGCATTAGCAAACATTCTTGATGACGTACTTTCTAACCCTAAAATATAATTTGCTTTTATTTTTTCTTTATTAATTTCTAATAATTCATTACTAATACCTTCTCTGGCAAATTTTTGCAATTGTTCGTTAATAACACTTATTGCTTTATCACAATACTTATTGCTTAATCCAGTGTAAATATTCATAGTCCCAACACCTAAGTAAGGTTGCATATATGAATAAATTGTATAACACAATCCTAATTCTTCTCTTACTTTTTGGAAAAGTATTGATGATGCTCCGCCTCCGAAAATATTATTTAATAATACTAATGAGTAGGATTTATCGTTAGCATATGGTAATCCATTTAGTCCAAGATTAATATGCACTTGTTCAATTTGCTTTTCACAATACTTACTATCATTTTTAAGTATAATATCTTCATATGTTGGTTTATAGATATCATCTTTACTCCATCCACCAAAATATTCCTCAATAAGTTTCCTTAATTCTTTTTCATCAAACTTACCACATATACTAAGTACTGAATTATATGGTGTATAATGAGTCCTAATATAATCCTTTATTTTCTTTCTATTAAAAGACCTAATTCTATCTGGTGTACCTAAAATTGGATAAGCTAACGAATTATTTCCAAAAATAGCTTCAGAATGTATTTCGTCTAATACATCTTCAGGATTATCTTGGCTCATATTAATTTCTTCAATTACTACACCTTTTTCCTTTTCAATTTCTTCTTCATCAAATTTAGAATTTAATAACATATCAGAAATTACTTCTAAACATAAATCTGCATGAGTATTTAAAGCCTTTATATAATAACAAGTAGTTTCCTTACTTGTATAAGCATTTATTTGCCCTCCAATGTTTTCAATCTCTTGAACTATTTCTTTTGCACTTCTTTTTTCTGTGCCCTTAAAAAACATATGTTCAATAAAGTGTGATATACCATTCTCATCTTTTGATTCATTTCTAGAACCATTTTGAACCATAATACCTACACTTATAGAATTGACATGTTCAATATATTCAGTAACTACTCTTAAACCATTATCTAATGTATATAAATTAAACATACTTACCTCCATTTTTATAAGTTTGCTTTTAGTTTATTTTAATCTTATCATATTTATTCTATATAGTAAAAAAAAGAGAATTATTCTTAATTCTCTTTTACTATTTCAATTATTCAGTTACTTCATCTGGTGGAAGTGCGTCTTTTCTTGAAAGATTTATTCTTCCTTGCGAATCTATTTCAGTAACCTTAACTAAAATCTCATCACCAACAGATACAACATCTTCAACTTTTTCTACTCTCTTTTTATCAAGCTTAGAAATATGACAAAGACCTTCTTTATTAGGTAATATTTCTATAAATGCCCCAAATGCAGCAATTTTAGTAACCTTACCTAAATAAACTTCACCTGCTTCAACCTCTTTAGTTAAGCCTTCAATGATTCTTATTGCTTCATTAACTCCATCATGATCTGGAGAAGAAACAAATACTGTACCATCTTCTTTAATATCAATTTTAACGCCAGTATCAGCTATTATTTTATTAATAACTTTTCCACCAGCTCCGATAACATCTCTAATCTTTTCTGGATCAATTGAAATAGTAGATGTCTTTGGTGCAAACTTAGAAACTTCTTTTTTTGGTTCTGGAATACATTCATTAATTTTATCTAAAATGTGTAATCTTGCTTTTCTTGCATTTTTAATTGCCGTTTCAATAACGTTAAAGCTTAATCCTTTAATTTTAGTATCAACCTGTATAGAAGTTATACCTTCAGTAGTTCCAGCTACCTTAAAGTCCATATCTCCAAAGAAGTCTTCGATTCCTTGAATATCAGTTAAAACTTCTTCTTCAGTTAAATCTTCTGATGTTATAAGTCCCATTGCAATACCTGCTGCTGGTCTCTTTATTGGAACACCTGCATCTAATAATGCTAATGTAGATCCACAAACAGAAGCTTGAGAAGTAGAACCATTTGAGCTTAATACTTCTGAAACTAATCTAATGGTATATGGGAATTCCTCTTCTGAAGGAATAAGTGGTTCTAAGGCTCTTTCTGCTAAAGCTCCATGACCTATTTCTCTTCTACCCGGCCCTCTTAATTGTCTTACTTCACCAACAGAGTAAGCTGGGAAATTATAGTGGTGCATATATCTCTTAGATTCTGTTTCACCTATACCATCTATAATTTGAATATCTCCAACAGCCCCTAAAGTAGCTACTGTCATAACTTGAGTTAATCCTCTTGTAAATAAACCTGTTCCATGAGTTCTTGGTAATAAATCAACTTCACAAGTTATTTTTCTTATTTCATCGAATGCTCTTCCATCAGGTCTTCTAGAGTGATTTAATAGCATATCTCTAACTACTTCTTTTTGCATGTTGTAGATTATTTCTTTAGCATCTCCAAAGTTATCTGGATACTTTTCTGCAAACTCTTCAGTAATTTTATCGTTTACTAAATCCATAGCTGCATTTCTTTCATCTTTATCAGTAATCCACATAGCTTCTTTAATCATTTCACCTGCAAATTCTTCTATATCTTTTGCAAGTTCTTCATTAGGTTTATATAAAACTGGTTCATCTTTCTTCTTACCAAACTTCGCCATAGCTTCTTCTTGGAAAGTAACAATTTCTTGGCACTTTTCAAAACCATATTCAATTGCACCTATCATTACGTCTTCAGGTATTTCATCTCCACCTGCTTCAATCATCATAACTCTTTCTTTTGTTGCACAAACAGTTAATTGAAGAATACTTTCTTCTCTTTCTTTAGATGTTGGATTTAAAACATAATTACCATCGATTAAACCAACTTGCACTGCTGCAACTGGTGTTGTAAAAGGAATACTTGATAGACATAATGCCATTGATGCTGCATTAATTGCTAGAATTTCTGGTAAGTTATCTTGTTCTACTGATACAACTGTACAAACCACTTGAACGTCATTTCTATATCCTTTTGGGAATAAAGGTCTTAATGGTCTATCTACAGCTCTTCCGAAAAGAATTGCGTTTTCTGAAGGTCTACCTTCTCTTTTTATAAATCCGCCAGGTATTTTACCTACAGCGTATAATCTTTCTTCGTATTCAACACTTAATGGGAAGAAATCAATCCCATCTCTTGGTTTTTCTGAAGCATTAACATTAGTTAAAATAACTGTATCTCCATAGCTCATAAAAATAGCTGCATTTGATAACATTCCAACTCTACCAAATTCAACTTTCATAGTTCTACCAGCTATATTTTTTTCTAGTACATTAGTCATTTAATAACCTCCCTTCAGGTTTTGCGGTTCTTCAATTTTAATTTTTTTAAAATAATAGAGCGGATAAAACCCGCTCTATAAAGACTATCTTCTTAAGCCTAATTGTGCTATTATTGCTCTGTATCTTTCGATATCTTGTGCAGCTAAGTAGTTTAAAAGACCTCTTCTTTGTCCAACCATCATTAAAAGACCTCTTCTTGAGTGGTGGTCTTTCTTGTGAACTTTTAAGTGTCCAGTTAATGAGTTGATTCTTTCAGTTAAAAGAGCGATTTGAACTTCTGGTGAACCAGTGTCTCCTTCGTGTCTTCCGTATTGTTTGATTAATTCTTGCTTTCTTATTGCGTCCATAATGACACCTCCAGTAATTTTATCCCCTATTTCCAGGAAAAGAGAAATCACCCTCAAATCTTAGAAGTAGGTTCTTCATGAAATATTATAGCAAAGTCCGTCTATCTTGTAAACATAATTTATTATTTTAAATCTATTTAGAATTTATTATCTAATAATCTAGGTTTATAAATTATTTTGACATATTGCTATATTTCTTTCTTCAGCACATTTTTTATCTTTTTTTAGTTGAGTTATTAACTCTTCAATATTATTAAACTTTACTTCATCTCTTATTCTATCAATAAAGTAAACATTAATTTCTTTATCATAAATATCATTGTTAAAGTCTAAAATGTAGGTTTCTATTGTTAAGTCTATCCCATTAACTGTAGGATTATTCCCTATAGATGTAATTCCTTTGAAAATTTTTCCGTTTACTTCTACATTTGTATAATAAACTCCTTTTTTAGGAATGACCTTTTTGCCTTTAACTTCTAAATTAGCTGTTGGAAATCCTATTGTTCTTCCTAATTTCTTACCATCTACAACCTTCCCACATAACATAAATGGTCTAGATAACATATTAAATACTTTGTTTACATTTCCCTGTAATAATTCATTTCTAATTAATGTCGAACTAATAACCTCATCATTTATCATACATGGTTCCATAACATATAATTTATAATTATATTTTTCTTGAAGTTTTTCTAAAAGTTCAACATTTCCTAAATTTTTATATCCAAATTTAAAGTTAAATCCAACAACAATACCTTTAACTTTATAATAATCACAAAGCCATTTTACAAACTCTTCTGGCATCATTTTCATAATTTCATCGTCAAAGTCTTTAAATGCTAGTATATCTATACCTTTTTCCTCTAAAACTTTAATCTTTTCATCATTACTCATTATTAATTGAATATGGCAATTAGGATTAAGAAAAATTCTAGGATGATTCTTAAAAGTAAAAACTATAGCTTTTCCATTATTTTCTTTAGCTAAACCTTTTACTTTCTCTATTAAGGATAAATGCCCTAAATGTAATCCATCAAAACTACCTAAAGCTATATAATTATTTTTTTCTTCATTTTTAAGAGTGTTATTATCATATATTAGCATTAATTTTTTCTCCTATGTGATTAGTAACTTCTCTATTTTAAAGCCTAAATCATTTTTCTTACCAAGACCTATAAAATTATTTTCTTCATCATATACTCTATATAACTTCTGATTTATCACTTTATCGTTAGTAAATCTATTATCTCCAACTCTAACTCCATTAATTAGTAGATTAACATATTTTCCTCGAACAATAATTTTATCATACTTTTCTAGAGCTTCTTCCATAGATAATATATATTCATTTATATTTTCTTTTGTCAAATCATTTATATTAATTGATTCTTCTTGCGAAAACACTGATGTTTTAGCTCTATTTAATTCTGTCATAGTTGCAAAAACACCTAGCTTTTCTCCTATATCATAACATAAACTCCTTATGTAAGTACCCTTAGAACAACTAACCTTCATTGAAATATAAGGATTATTGATTTTAATATCCTCTATATTATAAATAGTAATCAATCTTCCTTCTCTTTCAACTTCTATGCCTTTTCTCGCTAACTCATAAAGTCTAACTCCATTTTGCTTTAAAGCAGAATACATCGGTGGAACTTGTGAGTATTCTCCTATAAAGCTATTAACAGCTTGAAGTATTTCAACATCTGTTAAATGATTACAATCTTTTTCTTCTAATACTTCACCTTCTAAATCATAAGTAGTTGTCCTAATTCCTAACTTTAAAGTTACTTCATATACTTTTTCAGAATTCATAATATAATCTATTATTTTAGTTGCTTTCCCTATACAAATAGGTAATACCCCTGTTGCTTCTGGATCTAATGTTCCTGTATGACCTACTTTACCTGTTCCTGCAACTTTCTTTACTATTCTTACAGCATCAAAAGATGACATTCCTTTAGGTTTAAAAATATTTAAAACACCATTCATCTATTACAACTCTTTCTGTATTTCATTTAATATTTCATATTTAGCTTCTTCCATTGATATATTTTTAATTTTTATCCCTGAAGCTCTTACATGACCGCCACCGCCAAAAATTTCAGCTATTTTTCTTACATCAACGTAGCTTTTCGCTCTTAAACTTGCTTTAACGCCATCTTCAACTTCTTTAAGTAATAATGTTACTTCCACACCCTTAATTTGAAGTCCATATGAAATTATATCTGATGTATCACCTACATCTATTCCTAAATCTGCTGTAAAATCTTTATCAATTTCTAACAACGCAACTTTTCCATTTAATATAAGTTGCATACTGCTTAAAGCTTTTCCAATTAATTTTATTCTGCTAAAATCTTTATTATCAAAAAGATTTTGATATATGCTTGTATTATCAACACCTATTTTCTTTAAAGCAGCCGATATTGTATGAGTTCTTTCAGTAACATTAGAATGTCTGAATGCCCCTGTATCAGTTACTATTGAAGTATATATGCATGTTCCTATTTCTTTTAAAGTATTATTATTTTCATCATTAAAAGAAATACCCATATATCCTAATAATTCAAATACTATTTCTGCAGTTGCTGCAGCTTTTGAATCTATATAATTAATATCTCCGTATTTATCATTTGAAAGATGATGATCTATATTTATTATTGTACCAGTGAATTCATTTAAATTTGCACTTACTCTCTCTAAATTACCACAGTCTAATACCACTACTATATCAGTGTCATTTGTAGCTTCTACAACGTTCCCAAGAATTTCTTCAGATCCTTTTAAAAATTTCAAATTATCTGATAAACTATCTTTTGAGATTACATAGCAATTCTTATTTAAACTTTTTAATCCATTAAGAAGTGCAAGGACACTACCTACAGCATCACCGTCAGGTGATACATGATAGGTAATGCCTATTTTTTTGCCCTTTAAAATATACTCTGCAATTTGACTTAAAGTCATATTACTTTTCTTTTACCTTTTGAATTAATTCTTCAATATGCATTCCATAATTAATTGAATCATCAAGTTCAAATATAATTTGAGGATTATATCTTAAATTAATTCTTTGCCCTATTTCTTTTCTTATATATCCACTAGCATTTTTTAGAGCAACAAAAGTGTTGTTCTTTTCTTCATCATCTTTTCCAAATATACTTACAAATACTTTTGCATATCTTAAATCCTTTGTTACTTTAACATCAGTAACTGATACCATAGCAGTAAGTCTAGGATCTTTGATTTCATTTTGTATTATATTACTAATTTCTCTTTTTACTTCTTCGTTTATTCTTCCGCCTCTATAGTTAGCCATCTAAAACACCTCTTAAAGCTCTTTTCTTTTTATAGCTTCCATTGTAAATGATTCTATAACATCGCCTTCTTTAAGATCATTGAATTTTTCTACACTTAAACCACACTCGTAACCCTTAGCTACTTCTTTAGCATCATCTTTAAATCTCTTTAATGAAGCTAATGTTGATTCAAATATAACTATACCATCTCTGATAACTCTAATTTCAGAATTTCTTACAATTTTTCCATCAGTAACATAGCATCCAGCTATAGTTCCAACATTTGAAATCTTATAAGTCATTCTTACTTCAGCTTTACCATTTACAACTTCTTTATATTCTGGTTCAAGCATACCAATCATTGCTGATTTAACATCTTCAATTGCATCATATATAATTCTATATGTCTTTATCTCGATATTTTCTTTTTCTGCTTGAACTGTAGCATTTCCATCTGGCCTTACATTAAATCCTATTACTAATGCATTTGAAGCAGCAGCAAGCGTAACATCAGTTTCTGTTATTGCTCCAACAGCACCATGAATAACTCTTACTTTAACATCATCAGTAGATAACTTTTCTAATGATTGTCTTATTGCTTCTACTGAACCTTGAACGTCAGCCTTAACAACTATAGCTAATTCCTTAACTTTACCTTCTTGAATTTGGCTATATAAGTCTTCTAGAGATACTCTATTTGAAGCTTGATGACTATCAGCCTTAATTTTTTGCTTTCTTAAATCAGCCATATTTCTTGCTGTTTTTTCATCTTTACAAACAATAAATCTATCTCCAGCAGCTGGTACTTCAGAAAGCCCTAAAATTTCAACTGGTATAGATGGTCCAGCACTCTTAATTTTCTTTCCTCTATCATCAAACATAGCTCTTATTCTACCATAAGTAGAACCAACTAAAATTGAATCTCCAACATTTAATGTTCCATTTTGAATAAGTAAAGAAGCAACAGCTCCTCTTCCCTTATCAAGCTTAGCTTCTATAACTGTTCCTTTAGCTTTTCTATTTGGATCAGCTTTTAATTCTTGCATTTCAGCAGTTAATAAAACCATTTCTAATAAGCTTTCTAAGTTTTCTCCTGTCTTAGCAGAAACTGGAACACAAATTGTATCTCCACCCCAGTCTTCTGAAACTAAACCATGTTCAGTTAATTCTTGTTTAACTCTATCAACATTTGCACCTGGTCTATCAATCTTATTGATTGCAACTATCATAGGAACATCTGCAGCTTTACAGTGATTTATCGCTTCTTTAGTTTGTGGCATTATACCATCATCTGCTGCTACTACTAATATTACTATATCAGTAACTTGAGCCCCTCTTGCTCTCATTGCAGTGAAAGCTTCGTGTCCTGGAGTATCTAAGAAAGTAATCTTTTCTCCATTTAAAGAAACTGTATAAGCACCTATATGTTGAGTTATTCCACCTGCTTCACTAGCAGTTACTTTAGCGTGTCTAATAGCATCTAAAAGTGAAGTTTTTCCATGGTCAACGTGACCCATTATTGTAACAATTGGTGGTCTCTTAACTAAATTTTCTTCAACAACATCTGTATCTTCTTCAAATGCTTCTAATTCAGTTTCTTCTTCCTTCTTTTCTACTAGCACTTCATATTTTTCACAAAGTTTTTCAGCAGTAGTAAAATCTATTTCTTGGTTTACACCAGCCATAACACCTAAGAATATTAAATTCTTAATAACGTCATTTGTTGGTTTTCCAAGTTTTTCACATAATTCTTTAACTGTAATTGTTTCACCAATTTCAATTACTCCACAAGCAGCTTCAGCATTTCTTTCCACTTCTTCTTGCTCTAACTCTTTTTTAGTCTTCTTTTTCTTTTTAACACCTTTATTTAGTGATTCAGCAAGTTCCTCTTCATATTCATCAACAAGACTCTTTTTCCCTTCTGAATCACCATTTGATGTATCTCCTAGTAATTCCTTTATAAGTGTAGCATCTTCATCTTCGATTACACTCATATGATTTTTTACTTCAACACCAAACTCTTCCATTAATAAATTTATTAAATCTTTTGAGCTTACATTAAGCTCTTTTGCCAATTCATATACTCTAATCTTTGACAATAAAATCACCCCCGGTTAATTTCTTCCTTCTTCATTTTGGTATAAGGATATTAACTTTTCAGCCATATTTTTATCAGTTACAGCTAAAACTTTAATTTCCTCTCTCCCAATTGGGTTTCCTAGTTGTTCTTTTGAAAAGCCTTCTATAAGAGGAATTTTCTTTTCTGAGCAGTGATTTCTAAACTTCTTTTTAGTACTATTAGAAGCATCATCACTTAATATAACAAGATGAAATTTTATTCTGTTACGCTGCTCATCACATTTGCTATATCCTTCAATTAAATTCCCTGATCTTTTAGCAAGACCTAAAAAATTAAAAAACTTATTCATTAACTATCTCTTCCCTTAATCTGTTGTATATTTCTTCATCTATTGCAACATCAAGGTTTCTACTTAATCTCTTAGCTTTAAAAGCCTTTTCTAAGCATTCTATATCCTTACAGATATAAGCACCTCTACCTGCTTTTTTCCCTGTTAAATCAACAGAAACTTCACCATCTTGACTCTTAACAACTCTAATAAGTTCCTTTTTAGGTTTCATTTCCATGCACCCTGTGCACATTCTTAAAGGTATTTTCTTTACTTTCATAAAAAAATCCCCCTATTCTTCTATTGTTTCTGTTGTTTCTTGAGCTGCCTCTGCTTGTGACTTACTTTTAATATCTATTTTCCAGTTTGTTAATTTTGCAGCTAATCTTACATTTTGTCCTTCTTTACCAATAGCAAGTGATAATTGATTATCATCAACAACAACTTTTGCAGATTTATTTTCTTCATCAACAGTCACACTTAAAACTTTAGCTGGGCTTAAAGAACTTGCAATAAATTCTTCTGGATTCTTGCTCCATTTTATTATATCAATTTTTTCACCTTTAAGCTCGTTAACTATATTTTGAACTCTTGATCCCTTAGGTCCAACACATGCCCCCATCGGATCAACATTTTCATCATGAGAAATAACTGCTATCTTACTTCTTGAACCAGCTTCTCTAGAGATACTCTTTATTTCAACAACACCTTCATATATTTCTGGCACTTCTAATTCAAATAATCTCTTAACTAGTCCTGGATGTGTTCTAGAAACTATAATTTGAGCTCCTTTTGGAGTATTTTTAACTTCAACAACATATAATTTAATTTTTTCATTAAACTTATATTTTTCTCTTGGAATTTGTTCATTTGGTCCAATTGCAGTTTCAAGTTTTCCAATATTAACAAAAACATTTCCCTTATCTTCTCTTAGAACTGTTCCAGTAATAATATCATATTCTTTTTCTTTATATTCACCATAGATTATGCTTCTTTCAGCTTCTCTAATTCTTTGAGTAACCACACCTTTAGCAAGTTGTGCTGCAACTCTTCCAAAATTCTTTGGAGTAACTTCAAAATCAACAATATCATCTAAGTCATAAGTAGGTTTTATTTCTTGAGCTTCTTCTAATCCTATTTCAGTAACATTATCAAAAACTTCTTCTACTACAACTTTTTGAGAATAAACGTGTATTTCACCGCTTTCTCTATCAATTGTTACTTTAACATTTTGTGCTGATGATGTTGGTCCAGCATAATTCTTCTTATATGCAGCAACTAATGCATCTTCTATTGTTGTGAATAATAAATCTTCACTAATACCTTTATCTTTTACTATTTCTTTAAGAGCACCTATAAACTCTTGGTTCATCTTAAATACCCTCCTTACTATATTTCCCCTTCAATATTTGCAGACTTAATTTTATCTTTAGGAATATTCATTAAGTTTTCTGCTTCAACAACTATACTATCATCATTAACTTCTTTTAAAATACCTTTAACATTCTTTTTCCCATCAATAGATTTAGTGAATCTAACCATTACTTCTCTTCCTATAAATCTCTTATAGTGATTTTCAGTAAATAAAGTTCTATTTAATCCTGGTGATGATACTTCTAAGAAATATGGATCTTTAATTGGATCCTTTTCATCCATAAGGTCACTAACTCTTCTTGAAAGAGCTTCACAATCACTTAAAGTGATGCCGCCATCTTTTTCTATATATATTCTTAAATAGAATTCTCCATTTTCCTTAACATATTCGATATGATATATATCATAGTTAAGTTCTTCTGCTATGGGATTAACCATTTCATAAATTTCATTAACTAAGGCATCAATTTTCATAATTATCCTCCTTTGCAATATTCAATTTTCAAGTAGTTTAAAAAATAGATATGTAAAAACGCAACTAAAAAAGTAGTTGCGTTCAAATAGAAAGAGCGGGAACCTGCCCCACTCTACATTTTTTAGCTATTAGTAAATTACTTCTTTATACATACTAACATACTTTACTAATAAATACAAGGGGCTAAGCAACATTTAAGTTCCCCATTTTAAACTTGCCCTAAATTCATTGTTTTTATTCACTAATAATTGTTAATATAAATAATTTTGCAAATTATAAAGCTATTTATTTTTTGTATTTCTCCATTAAGTTATCAAAAGCTTTCAATGATTTCTTTATCTTTTCATATGATATACAATAAGACAGCCTAAAATATCCAGGACATCCAAATGTTTTTCCTGGAACAGCTAAAATATTAAATTTCTTTGCTTCTTCACAGAATTTAACGTCATCATTAATTGGCGCCTTTGGAAATAAATAAAATGCTCCTTCCGGCTTCATACACTCAAATCCAATACTAATTAAATGATTATATAGTAAATCTCTATTTTTCTTATATATCTCAGCATCAACTTCTAAATTCAAACTTTCTTTAATTACCTTTTGGAAAAGAGATGGTGCATTAACAAAACCTAATATTCTATTTGCTATATTTAATGAAGAAACTATTTCTTTGAAACCATTAATTTTAGGGTTAACAACAACATACCCTATTCTTTCACCTGGTAATGATAATGACTTGCTATATGAATATCCAATAAATGAATTATCATAATATTTTAATACGCATGGAACTTTTGCATTATCATATACAATCTCCCTATATGGTTCATCAGAAATTAAATATATATCCTGTTTGAATTCCTCTTCCTTTTCTCTCAATATATTTGATAATTGTTGAATAGTATCTTCACTATATATAACCCCACTTGGATTGTTAGGAGAATTTATAATAATAGCTTTAGTATTTTGACTAATTTCATTTTTCAACTCTTTTAAGTTTAGTTGAAAGCTATTAGTATCTGCTGATATAACCTTAACTTTACCATCAAAATTTTTTACATAATTAATATACTCACCAAAAAAAGGTGCAAATACAATTACCTCATCACCTGGATTTAATAAACTCTTTAAAATAATATTTAATCCCCCTGCTGCTCCGCATGTCATAACAATATTTTCATAATTTAGTTCTATACTATTTTTTTCTTTTATATTTCTAGCTATAGCTTCTCTAACATCTTCATAACCTGAGTTATTCATATATCCATGTACTGTATTAGGTTTTTCTTCATTTAATATTTTAATAATTATATCCTTTATCTCATTAGGTGGTTCCACATTAGGATTGCCTATACTATAATCAAAAATATTCTCTTCTCCATAAATACTTGAAAGTCTTTTTCCTTCTTCAAACATTGCCCTAATTGTAGAACTATTTTCAACCATAGTTTTCATCTTTTTAGAAATCATTTTTAGCCCCCCCATAATATATTAATTTAGCTTATTTTTAATAACACCTATTGCTACACCTAAAATACTTACTTCCTTGCCTTCTAAATAAATTTCACTATATTTAGGATTTGCAGGAACTAACATATGTGCTTCACCATTTAATTTTAATGTTTTAAGCGTTGCTTCACCATCTAAACTAGCAGCAACGATTTCATTATTATAAGCAGTATTTTGTCTCTTAATTACCACCATATCCCCATCATTTATATTTTTATCGATCATACTATCTCCTTTAACATGAAGTATAAAAGTATCTTTCCCTTTCTCCAACCATCCTTTTGGTAAAAGGAACTTCTCCAACACTTCTTCATTAATTTCAATAGGATTACCTGCTGCTATGTCATTATATACATCAACTTCTTCTAATTCCTCTTCAGAAAAGACTGTATTATCATTAAGATAAATTTCTTTTTTAGGCGATGAATTATCTAAATTAAAATCAACAATATTTTTATATTTTAAATTTATATATTCATATTTATCAATAAATGTATTTTTCATATTATCTTGGTCAATAAACTCTTTTTTAAAAGCAAAGCTTTTCCCTTTAAAATCAGCTCCAAGAGTTTTTAACTTTCTTCCTTTTACTAGCCAACACATATCATCACTGCTTTTATCATTATTTATAATAAAAACAAATGAAGAATATAAACAATTGGCATATATACTTTTTGCAAATTCAATTTGTCCTTTAGTTAAACTTTCTACATTATCCAAAACTATGTGAGTGTATTTATTATTATTATTTTCTTTTGCATATTTAATTGCAAAGCTAGTCTCATCATAAATATCATAAAATCCATTATCTATTAATAAATCATTGTATACTTTCTTTAATGAATAAATAGCTTCTCTAGTAAAAGAATTTCTAATAATTCTATATTTTCTACCTTTTCTTTCTACTTCATTATATTCCTCTTTTGTGAAATTACATGATTTAATCCACATAATTTCATTATAAAGCTCCTCAGCAGAAATTTTATTTAAAACTTTTGATTTCTTTAAAAATCCATTCATTTTTTCATTAAATTCTACACTATTTAATAACTCAAATCCTTTATCAAAAGAAACTAATTCCAAATTCAAACCATTTAACTTCAAATACTTATTTGAATATTCTTTTATCAACGAATCTATTAAATTAAACTCTACTCTTCTGGCACTTAAAGAAAATAAAGAATAAAATTCACTTTCTTTACTTATATTCTCATATAAATTATTATTATTAATTAATTCATTAGAATTTGAAGATAAAAATAATACTTTATCATCTTTATATAAACAATAATTATTTTCTAAATTTATAACTCTATGTAAAGCTGTTATAGTCTTTCCTGTTAATGATTTTCCTTTCATTAATGAAAAGCCCATATTTTTGTTTTTTATAAACCTATTTTGCACTTTAGTTAATTTCATTTTTCCACCTACTGCTACTTCCCATTATTATAAAGAAAAACCCCAAAGAAAGAAAATAACTTTGGAGTTATAAACTAAATTCTCTTATCTAGCGGCATATCCATTGTTATCTTCACACCAAAGAATCGATAGTATTACAACGGCTAGCCATTAGATAAGATAATTTTATTAATTTATTATTAAAAAGTCAATGAATTTTGTAGTTATTTGTTGCTTAAATACTCATCTATTGCAGCAGCTGCTTTTTTACCTGCTCCCATTGCTAAAATAACTGTTGCAGCACCTGTAACAGCATCTCCACCAGCATATACACCTTCCTTAGTAGTAAGTCCAGTTTCTTCGTCTGCAATGATACATTTCCACTTATTAGTTTCTAATCCCTTAGTTGTTGATGAAATCAAAGGATTTGGTGATGTACCTAAAGACATGATAACAGTATCTACCTCCATAATAAACTCTGAACCTTCTTTTACTACAGGTCTTCTTCTACCCGAATCATCTGGTTCTCCTAATTCCATTTCAACACACTTCATACCTTTAACCCATCCATTTTCATCGCATATAATTTCAGTTGGATTTGTTAATACATCAAAGATAACACCTTCTTCTTTAGCATGATGTACTTCTTCTAATCTTGCTGGAAGCTCTTCTTCACTTCTTCTATATACAATATGTGTTTCTGCTCCAAGTCTTAATGCAGTTCTAGCTGCATCCATAGCAACATTTCCACCACCTACAACAGCAACTCTCTTTCCCACTTTTACTGGAGTATGATATTCCTCTTTAAATGCTTTCATTAAATTTACTCTTGTTAAAAACTCATTAGCTGAAAATACTCCATTAGCATTTTCACCTGGAATACCCATAAATTTAGGAAGACCTGCACCTGACCCTATAAATATTGCATCAAATCCTTCATCTTCAATTAAAGAATCTACTGTAACTGTTCTTCCTACAACTACGTTAGTTTCAATATTAACTCCTAGTTTTTTAATATTATCTATTTCATGCTTTACAACCTCATCCTTTGGTAATCTAAACTCCGGAATACCATAAACTAAAACTCCACCTGGCTCATGTAAAGCTTCAAAAATTGTAACATCATACCCCTTTTTAGCTAAATCACCAGCACATGTAAGTCCTGCAGGACCTGAACCTATTACTGCAATTTTTTTACCCTTAGAATCTTCTTTTTCAGAAAGATCTATGTTATTCTTCCTAGCCCAATCAGCCGTGAATTTTTCTAATTTTCCTATAGCTACTGGCTCACCTTTTATACCTAAAATACATTTACCTTCACATTGTGATTCCTGAGGACACACTCTACCACATACTGCAGGTAATGCACTATATTTAGCTATTTCTTTAGCTGCTCCTTCTATATTTTTTTCCTTAAGTTCTGATATAAATGCTGGTATATTTATAGATACAGGACATCCGCTGACACATTTAGGATTTTTACATCCTAAGCATCTGCTTGCTTCATTAAAAGCTCGCTCTTCATCATATCCTAAACATACCTCTTTAAAATTTTTCGCTCTTACACTTGCTTCTTGTTCAACAACAGGTATTCTTTTCATTCTATCAACTACATTATTCATACTAATTATGACCTCCGCATCCGCAACCTTCTCTATGATGTGTGTCGCCTTCTTCAATTTTTAATAATTCTCTTCCTTCTTCACTCTTATATAGAGTTTGTCTTCTCATGCTTTCATCAAAATCCACAAGATGGCCATCAAATTCTGGTCCATCAACACAAGCAAATTTAACTTCATTTCCAACAGTTACTCTACACGCACCACACATACCTGTTCCATCTACCATAATAGGATTTAAACTAACTGTAGTCTTTATACCTAATTCTTTAGTAAGAGCACTCATAAACTTCATCATAATCATAGGTCCAATTACAACCGCATGGTTGTATTCTTTCTCATTATTTTCAACTAAATCTGTTAAACAATCTGTAACTCTTCCATTAAATCCGTATGATCCATCATCAGTTGAAATATATAAATTTTTAGCAACCTTTCTCATTTCATCTTCTAAAATTATAAGGTCTTTAGTTCTTGCTCCAATAATAACATCAACATCAATACCATGTTCATAGAACCACTTTACTTGAGGATATACTGGAGCTGCCCCCACTCCTCCAGCAACAAATATAATCTTAGATTTCTTAAGTTCACTTAATTCCTCATGAATAAATTCACTTGGTTGACCTAACGGTCCTACAAAATCTTCTACATAATCACCAACTTCGTATTTGGCTAACTCTTTAGTTGCATAACCTACTGTTTGAAAAACAATAGTTACTGTTCCATTTTCTCTGTCATAATCTTCTATAGTTAGTGGAATTCTTTCTCCCTTATCATTATTTTTAATAATAATAAATTGCCCTGGTTGAGCAGATCTAGCTACTCTAGGAGCCTCAATATCCATTAAATAAATATTTTCAGTTAATAATCTTTTACTTGTTATTTTATACACCTTAATAACCCCCTAAAATTTTCTTAAGTATTTATATAATATTTTTTATTAACACTCTATATTAAAAATTAAGAGTTAGTAGTTTTAAGTTAGTAGTTAAGATTGAAACTACTTTTGAAGTTTCATAATAATATATTTTAAAATCCAACTCAGCTGAATTTTAACCTCAACTACTAACCACTAACTACTAACTCCTAAGTCTTAAATCCAAACTATTAAAAGTCTACTTTATTTCCATAGAATGTACATGAAAGTAATCTTTCCATTGTTTCATCATCGATTTCTCTTGGATTAGATCCAGTGCATGCATCTAAAACTGCATTATGAGCTATATGTTTTACATTAGCTAGGAATTCTTCTTCAGTAACTCCATATTCTTTCATAGTTGCTGGAATATTAAGTTCCTTATTAAATTCATTTATTTTTTCAATTAATGAATCTGTTAATTCACTATTTGTTTGCCCTTCTAATTTTAATACTCTTGCTATATTTGCATATCTATCTTCACATACAGATCTATTATATTGAATAACATATGGTAAGAAAATTGCGTTTGCACACCCATGAGGAATATGGAATACGGCCCCTATTTTATGTGCCATAGAATGTACTATTCCTAATAAAGCATTACTAAATGCCATACCTGCTAAACATTGAGCTTCATGCATTAAATTTCTTGCCTCTTTATCTCCAGCAAAAGATTTAACTAAATTTTCATCAACCATTTCAATTGCCTTTAATGCTAATGGATCAGTGAAATTAGATTTTAATGATGCTGTATATGCCTCAATTGCATGTGTTAATGCATCCATCCCTGTATGTGCAACAAGTTTAGCAGGCATAGTTTGCGCTAAATCTGGATCAACTATTGCTATATCTGGTGTTATATTGAAATCAGCTAAAGGATATTTAATTTTTGCTTTATAATCAGTAATTACAGAAAATGCTGTAACTTCAGTTGCTGTTCCTGAAGTAGATGGTATTGCAACAAATTTTGCTTTTTGTCTAAGTTCAGGTAATCCAAATGGTACAACAGCTTGTTCAAAAGTAAAGTCTGGATATTCATAGAAAATCCACATTGCTTTTGCTGCATCTATAGGTGAACCTCCACCCATAGCCACTATCCAATCTGGCTCAAACTCTCTCATAACAGCAGCTCCATCCATAACAGTTTCAACTGATGGATCTGGTTCAACACCTTCTATTAATTTAACTTCTAATCCAGCTTCCTTCAAATAGCTTTCAACCTTATCTAAGAATCCAAATCTCTTCATTGATCCGCCGCCTACGACTACTACAGCTTTTTTCCCTTTCAATGTCTTTAGGACCTCTAAAGAGCCCTTTCCATGATAAATGTCTCTTGGTAATGTAAATCTTGCCATTTTCTCTCCTCCTAAAAATCCTCTTTTTCATCTCTAAATCTAAAATAAATTCTATAAATCTACCCTATAAAAAGAATTTATTTTGAAATTTACACCTTTTAATTTAATATATTACTGTTAAGTAAATATAATTTAATTATACCATAAAATTACTATTTGAAAATATTTTTACATAAAAATATACCTAAAGACAATTATTTAAAATTTTGTCCTTAGGTACTTTTTTATCATACTATATATATTTTTTATTTACTATTATTAAACTGTCTGCAATTTTCATCAAAAGCTTTTATTATCTCATCAACTTTTTCCCAATTTGCTAATGATGCACCTGCTGCAAACATATGACCACCGCCACCAAAACTTGCTGCTATATCATTCACTCTAGGCCCATTAGATCTAAATTCACAGAATATACCATTCTCTTCTTTTTCAACAAAGAAGTTCCAATTAATTATTTCAGCTGTATCTTGAAGCGCATTTACCATTCTAACAGCCTTCATTGTTTCTAAGTTATATTCTCTAACAACTTCTTTAGGAACTTTTAAGTATGCCATTCCATTTTCAGTAGTCTTATAATTACTATAAATATATCCTAAAAATTTAAGTTCATTTTCTTCACGTCTATACATATTTGCATATATGTCTTTAGTTTCTAAATCATATGTTATTTTTGATAATTTCTTAAATAATTCCGTAGGATTTTCAACATATAAAAATCTTCCTGTATCTCCAATAATTCCTGTATATAATGCCTTTCTTCCCTTTTTATCAATCTTAAGTTTATCACAATTATTTAGATATAAATCTAATATCATTTCACTACAAGACGAATAGTTTGTATCAACCCAAGTTAAATTTTCAAAAGGAGCATCAAAAGGTTTATGATGATCTATTTTAATTATATATCCACATTTATTAAATGATTGATTGTCTACTCTTGGAGCATTTGCAACATCCACAATAATAGCTAAGCACTCTTTATCTAAATCAATTTCTTCATCCATTGTATTTATATATTCTAAATTTTTAGAGTGTTCACCTAAAATAACAACTTTTTTATCTGGATATGTATTATTTATTATACTTTTTAATGCTGTTTGAGAACTATATGAATCAGGGTCTGGAAACACATGCCTAAATATTGCAATTGTCTCAAACTCTTCAATTTTATTAATAATTTCCTTCATTAATTTTTCTTTCATAATTAATTACCTCCTTAATTGATAATTATATTAATAATTTCTAGAAAAACACCCTACTTAGATAGCTAAGTAGGGTAATAATTGTATTAATTCTTTTATTGACGACTTATAGAAGTTTCAACTTGAGAATTCATTTCTTTTAACATTGCTTCTACATCATCAGATGTTCCAGTAACATATGAAGCATATTTTTCTTCTGCTACTGTTCTAGCTGATTGAGCATTATTTACAGCTGGTGTAAAGTAAGCATAATTTAAAGAAGTATTTGCTACCTCATAAATCTTACCATATAAAGAAGTAGTATCAGCTAAAACATCTTGAACAATTGAAGAATCTAAAGCTGATTTTCTTACTGGTAAATATCCAGTACCAGTAGCAAACTTAGCAGTGTTTTCAGTGTTTGTTGCAAACTTTATAAATTCATAAGCTGCATATTGAGCTTCTGCAGAAACATCATTTGTAACAAATAATGATGCACCTTGTTGTATAACAGCTTTATCTTTACCTTCAAAATGTGGAACTTCTACTACTGCAATTTCAAAAGCACCATTAGTGTTTATGTGTGCAAAACCTGCAGATGATCCTTGATAAGCTAATAATTTTTGGTTTGAAAATGGACCTGATAAGAATTTATCTTCACCTGGAACTCTAAAAGCACCACTTTGAGTCTTATCTCTAAAGAATTGCATAAATTCTTTAGCCCAATCATTATTAACATTTATTTTTCCATCTAACTCAACAAAATCTTTACCTTCTTCTTTTAATGATGAAATAAATGCATTCGAGCTTGAATCAAAACCAAATCCTGCTATTCCTAATTCATCATATGCTTTTTGAGAAATTTCAGCTAATTTTTCAAAAGTTAAATCTTTTAAATCATCAACAGTATAACCTAATTGCTCTAATAAGTTTTTATTTACATATAAAACTTCAGTAGATTTAGTCATAGGTAATCCATAAACTTTATTATTTCCCCATTGTGATAACTCTTTAATAAAGTCTGGAATGAAATCATTTTCAATATCCTCTTTCATTCCTATTGAAGAATCATTTACATATGGAGTTAAATCAACAACTTTATTTTCATTGATTAATCCTGTTGCAGCATCTGGATAAACATTAATTATTGCTGGTAATGTATTTGATTGTGATGCAGCAATAACTTTCTTGTTTAAATCGGTAATACTCCCTTGGCTAGATGCAGTAACTGTTATACCTTTTCCATTTGTTGCATTGAAATCATCTACTATAGTTTGTAAAATTTCAGCTTGTTTACCATTCATATAGTGCCACATTTCAATTGATACTGGTTGTGTTAACTCAGTAACAATCTCAGCTTTTTCACTTGATGAATTATTACTTCCGCAACCAGTTAATGCTGTAACTGCAACTACTGCAGTCATTAAAGATGCTAATAATCTTCTTTTCATTTGTTTCACCTCTAAAACCTTAAATATATATATTTTTTATAATAAAAGATAATTAAAAGTTAAAATATAAATTTCATAACCAAACTATATAATAAATTACTTTAAAAGTACTAAATTCAGCTAATACTTTAACTTTTAAAATATCTTTCACCTACATAACTAATTATTGTATTATCCCTTAGTTCCCCCAATAGAAATTCCATTCATAATCTTCTTGTGTAAGAACAAGTAAACTATAACTATCGGCATTGTAATTATTGTTGAAGCTGCCATTAATAATTCATATCTATTTCCAACATCTGATTGGAATGCAGTTAATCCATTTGCAAGTAATCTCATGTTATCACTATTAGTTACTAATAATGGCCATAAGAAAGCATTCCATGAATTTATACCAACTAAAATACATATTGTTATTATTGATGGTTTAGCCATAGGTACAACTATTTTCCATAAGAACTTCCAATCACTTGCTCCATCAACTTTTGCAGCATAATAAAGTTGCTTTGGAATCTTTAAGAAGAATTCTCTAAGCATATATATGTATAATACATTAGCCATGTATGGCACAAATAATGCACTATAACTATCTATCATTTTTAACGCTGAAATTGTCTTAAAGTTTGTTACTATAAGAACTTCACCTGGAATCATCATTGAAGCCAAGAAAATTGAAAATATTAAATCTCTTCCCTTAAATTCAAGATGTGAAAAAGCAAAGGCTGATAGTATCGCAATTACTACAGTTGTAACAATACTTAAAGCTGTTACTATTATTGTATTTATAAAATATCTCCCAAAAGGAGCCATTGAAAATGCCGTGCTAAAATTACTCCACATAAACTTTTCAGGCACCATAGTTGGTGGTGTTTGAATAACTTCAAAGCTTGATTTTAATGAAGATGCTATCATCCAATAAAATGGGAACAGCGTTATTATAGCAAAGGCAACTAATAAGAAGTATTTAATGGCTGCTTTTATATTATTCTTAGTTTTCATTTTTACACCTCTTAGTAATGAATCTTATTACGCGCTACAGTTTTTTGAACTAAAGTTACTGTTAATATAATAATTAAAAGAACAACTGAAGCTGCAAATGCTAATGGGAAATCCTGATCTCCATAGAATCTATCTATTATATATCTAACCACCGTTGATACTGCACCATCTAAAGTACGTCCCCCAAATAAAACATAAACCTCAGTATAAACCTTAAATGCTGCAATTAAACTTATAACATATGTATATGCAATCATAGGTGAAACTAATTTAACAGTTATTTTTCTAAATATTGTTCCACTAGTTGCTTGGTCAATCTTCGCTGCTTGATAATATTGTGGATTAATTGAAGCTATTCCTGTTGTTAAAATCAACGTATTGAAAGCTAAACTTTTCCAAACTGCAAAAATTATTAATGCTATCATCGCATACTTAGGATCATTTAACCAGTTTATAGGGCTAATCCCTACCTTACCTAAAATAAAATTAATTATTCCATATTCTGAATTAAATAACCATGACCACACTATTCCTATTGCAACAAGCGATGTTACATATGGTAAGAAATATATACTTTGGAACATCCCTCTTACCTTTTCATTTTTTATGTTTGCTAAGGCATTTGCAATTAATAAAGATATAATTACTGATAAAGCTGGTACAATAGCAGCATAAATTACTGTATTAAATAAAGATTGTATAAATCTCTTATCTTGAAATAAGTATTTGTAAGATCCAAATCCAAAAACAAATCCTTTAGCTTTTGTTTCATCAAAGCTAAAAATAATAGTATTTATTATAGGATAAAATACAAAAATACCTAATATTAAAATTGCAGGCAATAAGTATAAATATCCTTTTCTATTTTTCTTTAACATTTTGCTATGAACTCCTCACTTTCAGAGTCAAATACATAACTCTTACCATTCTTAGGCCTAATCGTTAAGTCTGCACCTTCATCAATAAAGAATTCCTTATCAACTAGCATTTTATACTCTTTTCCTTTATGGTCTAAAGTTAATAATCTTTCTCTACCTAATATCTCTACTGTAACTACTTTAGTTTGAAGTCCTTTTTCTGCAACTTCAAAATCTTCAGCTCTTACTCCAAGTATTACCTTATTCTTATTTTTTGGTAAGTTTTCAATTGTTAAAGTATCTAAATTTCCTACTCCATCTTTTAAATCAATATCAATAAAGTTCATTTCTGGACTTCCTATAAATGAAGCAACAAACTTATTAACTGGGTTCATATAAATATCTGTTGGTGATGAAACTTGCTGAATTGCTCCGTCTTTCATTAATACTATTTCATCTGATATACACATAGCCTCTTCTTGGTCATGTGTTACAAATATAGCTGTAACCCCTGTTTCTTTTTGTATTCTTCTTATTTCTTGTCTTGTTTCAACCCTTAACTTTGTATCTAAGTTTGATAAAGGTTCATCTAAAAGTAGAATTTCTGGTTTCTTTGCTAAAGCTCTTGCTATAGCAACTCTTTGCTGTTGTCCCCCTGAAAGCTGAGATGGCTTTTTATCTAGTTGATCCGCTATTTTTACTATTTTAGCAACTTCAACTACTCTCTTTTCAGCTTCTTGCTTATCCCACTTTAAATTTTTTAAAGGGAATAATATATTTTCTCTTACTGTCATATGTGGATATAGTGCATAGTTTTGAAAAACAAGCCCTATTCCAAGTTGTTCCGGTTCTAAACCTGTTACATCTCTATCTCCAAAAAATATCTTTCCACTAGAAGGCTTATGTATTCCAGAAATCGTAAATAATGTAGTAGATTTCCCTGAACCAGATGGACCCAATAATGAAACTAGCTTTCCTTTTGGTATTTGTAATGTAACGTCATTAATTGCTTTAAAGTCTCCAAATTTTACAACTAGGTTTTCTAGTCTTATTCCCATTGATAATTCACCTCATGTTTTTCTAATACAATCCTAAAAATGCGTAAACATTTTTTCGCACCGTTACAGAATACGACATTTTATTAGCATTTGTCAACATTTTTTACTCTTGTATTATCCTCATTTTTTTATGCATTTTATTAAAATTAATTTTTTATGCTAAAGTAGCTAAATATAAATTATATTTTTCTTTTTTTCCCAATTTACACCCTTGTTACTTACATATTTTATATTTTCCTAAATATCTAAAATTTATGTTTACCATTTTTTACTTAATTAAGCTTTATTTTTTTTATTATTTCGATAATTTACCAACTATCTCTTTAGCTCCACTTTCAATTTTTTTACAAAAATACCTATAAAAATTTTTACCCAAATTAAGATTTTCCAAAACAGCGTCACAAGCAATAAATGTAATAATAGCTATATCATCCCATCTATTCATAAAATACTCCTCATTATATTTATCTTATATTGTATTATATGCTGGTTATTTCTTTGTTGTTATTATAACCCTTTAATATTTCAATTTTTTCCACAAATAAAAAACTAAATATTACTTGCATATTTTAACATTCTTAAATATTATATTTATGTAAAGATATATATAAGGAGGTACCCATGTTAGCATTACTAGTTATTTTTTCTTATTTAATGGGATCAATTCCAACTGGCTATATTTTAGTTAAAAAAACTCTTAACAAAGATGTAAGAGATTATGGAAGTGGAAATATTGGAGCAACAAATGTTAAAAGAGTTGCCGGGGACAAGCTTTCAAAAATCACTGCAATATGTGATATGTTAAAAGCTATTATTCCTGTTTTATTAACAAGAATTTTAATTTGGACTGATATTTTACAAACTAACGAAAGCTTAATCTTATCATTAGTTGCTATAGCTGCTATATTAGGTCATAATTACACAATATTTTTAAAATTTAAAGGCGGAAAAGGTGTTGCTACTTCTGCAGCTGCATTCATGGTTGCATTACCAATTCCATTTTTAATTACAGCAGTTGTATTTTTTGGTTTAAAACTATTTACTAAGATAGTTTCAATTCGCTCATTATCTGCTGGTGTAACTTTATTTATCTCAACTTTATTACTTGGCTATGACAAATATTATGTATGTGCAACTTTATTTGCTTGCATACTTGTTTTTTGGAGACATAAAAGTAATATTGTAAGATTAGCTAAAGGCCAAGAAAAGTAAATCTATAAAAAACACTGAATAATATGCCTCAGTGTTTTTTATTTTTTAGGAGGTTATATGAATTTAAAACTTATTTATTTTTTATTAATAAACCTATTACTATTTATTTTAATGGGTATAGATAAAAGAAAAGCAGTTACAAACAAATGGAGAATAAAAGAAAAAACACTATTTATTTTATGCCTTTTAGGTGGAAGTATTGGTGGAATAATCGGAATGTATACTTTCAGACATAAAACTAAACATTTGAAATTTAAAATAGGATTTCCATTTATTTTTTTAGTTCAATTTATACTTGTATTATATACTACAAAATAAAAGACGTTGCATTTTTTATTGCAACGCCCCATAATCAATCATTAGTTACACATGTAACTAAGTGATTACAATTTTATATTATCCTATTATTAATTTTTTATTCACCATTTGTTCTTATATTTTAAATTGTACAACCTTTGAATTTATATTATAATTATAAAAAAACTTATATAATTAGGGGTGATTATATGAACTTTTTAAATGGTACTTATGGATTTGATTTATTATCTATAGTACTTGTTTTATTATCTTTTATACTTAATATATTTGATATAACAAGAGTTTTAGGTATTATTGTATTTGCATATGCAATATATAGAGCTTTTTCAAAAAAAATATATAAAAGAAAAGAAGAATATAATGTATTTTATACATACACAAATAAACTATTAAATAAATTCGGTAAATCTATACCTTATAACTTACAAAACTATGATTTAAATAATATCTCATTTTTATTTGGTAGAATAAAACAAAAGTACACTCAATTTCGTGATTATAAGATTACCAAATGTCCTAATTGTGGTCAAAAATTAAGACTTCCAAGAAGAAAAGGTAAGATTGTCGTTACGTGCAAAAAATGCTCTACTAAATTTGACTTTAGAACATAAAAAGGGATACTGTAGCAAAATTTATTTTTCTACAGTATCTTTTATTTTATAAATAATTAAGATAAATATGTGGGATATTAATATTATATAATTTTATTTTTATGGAGGTTATTATGAAAAAATCATTATTCATTATCCCATTATTATTTATAAGCTTATCTTTTAATTTCATTAATACATACTCTACTAAACAAATAAATAAAAATATTCAAAATAATATTTATACACCTAAAAGTGTTCCTTCTAAATGGTGGTATAATTAATTTAAAAGGGTTCTTACCCTTTTTATGTTATTATAGGCTTTTGACCTTTTGCAATTAAATTCAAAAAAATTATTGTGCAATTTTCCCTTTCTTTTTTGTCACAGCACATTTTCATTATCTTACCCAATCTAGGATTATTCCTGCTAACAATTTTGATTAATTCTGGAGGAACATTATCAACTCCAATAATATTCTGTATTCCAACCAAGTCACTGTGGATTGTTACTGCTTCAAAATCTAACTTATCAAATCCTTCATACTTTAAAATTTTCAAAAGTTTTCTACCAATTTCTCTGTTCCATTTAGCTCTTCTCTCTATTTGACTTATAAACCCTCTTCCACTTTTAAATAAAATATCAGGTTCACTTACCCCATAAAGCCCCCTATCTGAATCAATAATGGCAACTATTCCACCTGGTTTCAATAATTTATATATTTCTCTTGTTGCAGCTAAAGGTTTTTCTAAATGCTGATATACAAACCTACAAATAATAAAATCAAAAGAATTTTCCTTTAATCCACTATTCAAAATTGATCCATACTTAAAATTTAACCTTTCACTAGGATAATCTTTCAACCTATCTTTTGCTATAGATAATAAATTTTTATCTATTTCTAAACCCGTTATTTCACTATTAGGTAAATTTTCTAATAACAATTCAGTATATGAACCTGGTCCAGAACCAACATCTAATATTTTCATTCCATCTTTTAGCCCTAACCATTTAAGAGCTCTAAATTCTTTACTCCACCCCAGCTTAGCTTGAGTTTCTAATCTATTTACCTCATTGTTCAATCCAATAATATCATAAATTGAATTATAACTCACTTTAATCTCCTTTTAAGATTACTTATAAATATCCTATGATGATCATATTATATTTGTTCATAAATAATTATCATTTCTCTAAAGTATAAAATTAAGCAATATCGGAAATGTAATAACTGAAAATAAAGTAGTTATAAATACAATTACTGCTGAATATTCACTTTCCTTATCAAAGCTTTCTGCTAATATAGATGTCATAGCTGCAGCTGGCATTGCAGTTACTATTATCAATGTCTTAATTACTAAAGAAGTATCTTTAAGTAACCTTGAAATTAAAATTAATATACATGGCATAATTATTAATTTCAAAAATGCGCTATAATAAATTGTTTTATCCTTTAAATATGAAATTATTTTCGCATTTCCAAGTATAACACCAACTATTATCATAGACAGTGGTGAAGTCATATTTCCAACTAAATCTAATGTAGAAGATAAAACACTAGGAATATCAAAACCAAAAATCATAATTATTAATCCAATAAACACTGCAACTATAGCTGGATTTAACAATACTTTTTTTATATCCTCTCTTTTCATTTTCCCATTAAATAAAATAACTCCATATGTCCATAAAAAAGCAGTAAAAAATAAATTAAATATAGAAGCATATATTACTCCTTCATTTCCATATATACTAAACACTATAGGAAAGCCAATAAATCCACAATTAGAAAACACATTTGCAAATTGTATTATTATCTTTTTTTCACCTTTGATTGGTATAAGAAGTATATACGATATAACTATTGAAATAATTAAAACCAATGGACTATATATAAAACATCTAATAATGTTATCTTTTAACTCGTCACTTAAATCAAATATAAATGATGATACTACAAGACATGGTAATGTAATTTTAAGAAGAATATTAGTTAAACCTTTATTTATTTCTTTAGTTATTATTCTTTTCTTAGCAGCATATACCCCTACTAATATTATTAAAAATAATGATATTACTCCATTAACTATAACTGACAAATCCATTTAAAATCTCCTTTCTTTTCCAATTTAATTATTATACAATAAAAAATATAAAATAAGACTAATTATTTTATGATTTTTCATTAAATAATTAGTCTTATTTATATATAATATTAAAATAATGATAATTGATTAGTTTCAGACATACCTTCTAAACAACCATGATTGCTTAATGTTTCAATAACAGTTTTTGATACCTTTGATCTTAATCTTAAATCTTCTTTTGAAATAAACTCTCCATCCTTTCTTGCTTCCGCAATAGATTTTGCGGCATTCACTCCAACCCCTTGCAATGAGCTTAAAGGTGGCCTTAATGCATTATCTACAATTAAGAATTTTGTTGCATCAGATTTATATAAATCTACTTTTAACATTTTAAATCCTCTTTTATACATTTCAAAAGAAAGTTCTAATACTGTAATTAATCCTTTATCTTTTACAGTTGCTTGATTTCCAAGTTCATATAACTCTTGAAGCCTTGCATGAACTGCAGTTTCACCCTTACATATTAAATCTGCATCAAAATCGTCAGCTCCTCTAACTGTAAAGTATGTTGCATAATATGCTAATGGATAATATACCTTGTAATAAGCAACTCTAACTGCCATCATAACATATGCAACAGCATGCCCTTTCGGGAACATGTATTTTATTCTTTTACATGATTCTATATACCAATCTTCAACGTTATTTTCCTTCATGGTCTTTTCAAATTCTTCTGTTAACCCCTTACCTTTTCTTACGCTTTCCATTATTGTAAAAGCTGTTTTAGGTGCAACACCTTTATACATAAGATAAACCATGATATCGTCTCTGGTTGCAATACAATCTCTTAAGGTAGTATATCCTTCTTTAATAAAATATTGTGCATTATTAAGCCAAACGTCAGTACCATGTGAAAGTCCTGATATTCTTACTAAATCTGAAAATGTTTGTGGTTGAGTATCAACTAGCATTTGACGAACAAATTTAGTTCCAAACTCAGGTAAACCATATGAACCAACTTCACATTCTAACTCTTCCTTTGTAACACCAAGAGCTTCCGGTGATGTAAATAAAGACAGTACCTTTTTATCATTTAAAGGTATAGTTTTAGGGTCTAATCCAGTTATATCTTGTAACATTCTAAGTACTGTCGGATCGTCGTGCCCAAGTATATCTAACTTAAGCAATCTACCAGAGATAGAGTGATAGTCAAAATGTGTTGTTGTAACATCAGATGTTGGGTCATCTGCAGGTCTTTGAATTGGTGTAAAATTATACACATCTGTATAATTAGGTACAACCATTATTCCACCTGGATGCTGACCAGTAGTTCTTTTTATCCCTGTACATCCAATTGTCAATCTTTCAATTTCTGCTTGAGATACCACAAGTCCCTTTTGATCTAAATACTTTTTAACAAATCCATATGCTGTCTTTTCTGCTACTGTACCAATTGTTCCTGCCTTAAAGACATAACCCTTTCCAAATAATACTTCTGTATATTTATGAATATCTCCTTGGTTATCTCCAGAGAAATTTAAATCTATATCTGGTTCTTTATCTCCTTCAAAACCTAAGAATGTTTCGAAAGGAATATCATGACCATCCTTAATATAAGGAACACCACAATCAGGACAATCCTTATCCTCAAGATCGGCACCAGAACTAACAGATCCATCTAAGAAGAAATGAGACTTTTTACATTTTGGACAAACGTAATGTGGTGGTAGTCCATTAACCTCTGTTATATCAGACATTGTTGCAACAAATGATGAACCAACAGATCCTCTTGATCCAACTAAGTAACCATCTGAATAAGATTTAGCAACTAATTTTTGAGCAATTAGATAAAGAACAGCATAACCATTATTAATAATAGAATTTAACTCCTTATCTAATCTTTTTTGTACTACTTCTGGCAAAGGATCACCATAAATTGAGTGTACCTTATTCATCGTCATATTTCTTATATCATCATCAGCACCTTCAATTTTAGGAGGATATGTTTCATCTGGAATTGGCTTTAAATTTTCCTCAACCGAGTTAGCAATTTCAGTAGGATTTTTAATTACTACTTCTTTAGCAATATCAGTTCCTAAATAAGCAAATTCCTTTAACATCTCTTCTGTAGTTCTAAGATAAAGTGGTGCTTGATTATCAGCATCACCAAACCCCTGCCCTGCCATTATAATTCTTCTAAATGCCTCATCTTGAGGGTCTAAGAAATGAACATCACAAGTTGCTACAGTAGGTTTGTTAATTTCCTTCGCTAAATCATATATTTTTCTATTAATATCTTTTAGTTCATCTTCATCTTTAACCGAACCTTTTTCTATCATATAAGCATTATTGGCAATAGGTTGAATCTCAACATAATCATAAAAGCTCATTACTTCTTTTATTTCTTCATCACTTTTTCCACCAACTACTGATCTATAAACTTCACCAGCCTCACAAGCTCCACCAATAATAAGCCCTTCTCTCATTTCCATAAGCCTTGACTTTTTAGTCCTAGGTCTTCTAAAGAAATTATCTATATGCGCTTCAGATACTAGTTTATACAGGTTTCTAATCCCAGCTTGAGTTTTAGCCAATATAATTATGTGGTAAGTAGGTAATTTTTTAATATCAACTTTCTCTAAAAATACCTTATTCAATTCTGAAAGAGTATTTATTTCTATTTCTTCCTTAATTTTTTTAATACATTCAAGTAATATATCTCCCGTTGCTTTAGCATCATCTACAGCTCTATGGTGACTTTCAAGCTTTACACCTAAATGCTTTGCTACAATATTTAATTTTACAGATTTTAATTCTGGATATAAAAATCTACATAACGGCACTGTATCAACTATAGTTGGCTCAAATTTCAATCCTAAATCATTGCAATTTTTAGAAATAAAACTACAGTCAAAAGAAGCATTATGTGCAACAACAACAGAATCTCCTATAAACTCTATAAATCTTGGAAGTATATCTTCAATTGATTGTGCATCTCTAACCATATCATCATTAATACCTGTTAATTCTATTATCTTATATGGTATAGGTCGTCTTGGATTAACAAACTCACTAAAGTTATCAATAATTTCTCCATTCCTAATTTTAACTGCACCTATTTCAATTATCTTATCATTCTTAGATGAAAATCCTGTTGTTTCTAAGTCAAATACAACATAAGTATCATCTAAATTTTGCCCTTTTTCATTTAATGCTAATGGAACACCATCATCAACTAAATACCCTTCAACACCATAAATAACCTTAATTTTATTTTTTTTAGCAGCTATCTGTGCATCAGGAAAGGCCTGAACAACACCATGATCAGTAATAGCTATTGCTGGATGCCCCCATTTAGCAGCTCTTTCTATTATTTTAGAAACTGGAGTAACTCCATCCATTGCACTCATAGTAGTATGGCAATGAAGCTCAACTCTTTTTTCTTCAGCTCCATCCATTTTCTCCATCTTTTTCATTTTTAAAATGTCTCTACCCATTATTACAACTTCTCTTTGGTAAGTATCATATACTGCTTCCCCTCTTACCTTACAATATAAACCTTTCTTAACATTATCGAGAACTTCATCTTTTTCTTGTGGTTTTAAGAAACATTTTACTGTTATTGAACTTGTATAATCAGTAATATAGAATGTTAAAATTATCTTTCCTGTTTTAGTTTCCATAGTATCAACTTTAAATACATCACCTAAAACTGCAACATAACCTGATCTTTCATTTATTTCATTAATAGGAGTTGCTTCAATAGATATATTTCTACCATAAATAGCATTTTCAGCTTTTGCCTCTCTCTTATATCCATTTTCTTTCTTTTCATAAGCTTTCTTTTCAGCAGGCTTTTTCTCCGCTGGTTTACTTCCTCCACTAGAGCTGTTACTCATTTCTTGAACTCTTGCTTGCATTGCTTTACTTAATAATTCTCGTTCTTCTTTCTCCCTAGCTTCAAAGTCTATAGTTATCTCCATTTCAGGATCAAATTTCAATTCAAATCTACAAGATATACCAAACATTGCTTTTACAGTATCTTCTAATGACTTTTCTCCTTGTTTACCTTTTAAATGATCTGTTAATTTATCATATCCATTGTAAATAGTAACTTTATTCCCATTAATTTCTTTTCTACAATTTAATAAAAGACTTTTACATAAAGGAGTTTTTTTAATAGTACTTGAAATACATTCAATCCAGTGATTTTGTATAACTTCTTCTAAAGTTATGTCCGATGCATCCCTATAAAATACTATTTCAACAGTAATTCTTATCATTAAAGTTTTACAAATTATCTTTTTAATTAACTCCTCTTCGTCATGAGTTAATTTTTCCTTACCTCTTAAAACAACTTTTAAAATCATACTTTTTCTTAAAAGTTGGAACTTAATTATTTTAAGTTCTTTATCTTCTAAATTTTCATGCTTATTTATTTCAAGGGTTAGCTTCTTTATAATATCGTCACTCAATCTTTTACCCCCAATATCTTAATTTTTTCAACTACATCATTATAGCATAATTTTATTAATCTTAAATATACAGAATACTATGAAATTTAAGTTAAAATTTATATAATTACTCTTGTTATACTATAAAATTACTTTTCCTTATGACTTTATAAAAACATAAAAATATCGATACTTAAATAGCATCGACATTTATTAATTTATTTTTTATATTAATTTTTCTACTACTTCGCTTGGTGCAGGAACTGTAAAAATTAAATCTTCATCAACTCTTACTTTGCACTCATCTTTACTTTCTTGAATCTTATCTATAGATAATCCCCCAATACTAACTTCTTTAAACTTTGTAGGGGCAACTTCAACTTTAAATAAAGTATCCTTAATTCCTGTAATTTTTAAATCAATTTCTCCACTGTTGTTTTTTACCTTTAAACCAATAATGTTATTTCCCTTTAAAGTCTTTTTATCAGTTGGAATATAATCTACATTTACTTCACCTGTAATTGTAATAAATCCTCCACTTAACTTTCTTTTTACTAATAAATTCACATCATACTGTGAAGAAAGTTCATTTAATAATTTACCTAACTTATATACTGTTAATTCATGTACCATAATCTTATTCCTTTTCTTATAATTTAATTTATTTCTTATTATATACTATAATAATTATTTATAAAATAGCAAAAATAGGCTATAATCAAATTGTAAAATAGTGTATAGAAAGGTAGTAATTAAATATGAATATTCGATTTGCTGAAGAAAAAGATTTTAATAGCTGTGTAGAATTGGACTTACATAAAAATGTTAATATTATAAAAAATAAAATTCATATGAAAGAAGTAATAGTAGCAGAGCATAACAATAAAATTATTGGTTGTTTAAAAATAGAATATATCTGGACACATCTTCCATTTATAAGTTACATAGTCATAAAAAAGGATTATAGAGCTAATGGCATTGGAAAATCTATGTTATCATTTTTAGAAAATTATTTAAAAAATAATGGACAAAATACCTTATTAAGCTCAACTATGACAGATGCAGTTAATCCTCAAAAATGGCACTTAAAAATGGGTTTTATTGAATGTGGAATGCTATGTGGGATTAATGAGGATGGTGTTGGAGAAATTTTCTTTAAAAAAATTCTATAAAGTATAAATCAAATAAAATTCCAATAAGTTGAACTTATTGGAATTTATTTGATTAGTTCATTTATATAAGCATACTGTTAAAAATAAATTTTACATCTATTTTTATATTTAAATCTATTATCTTAAATATAAAATTATTAAATTCATTCAAAAACTATACTATTTTAAAGTTCCTACTATCTTACTTCCATGCATTTCATTACATCCTATATAATTTGAAAGTTCTTTATAATTTTTATAAGTAACTCCTCCTCCTACTAAAATAGTAATTCTATTATCACTTTTTTCCACAAGATTCTTTAATGTATTTTTACCATCTAATGCACAAGTCTTACATCCTTTAGTTAAAACTCTATCAACATTCATAGATATCAATTGATTTAATGCTTCAAACTTATCATCTATTTCATCAAAAGCCATATGAAAAGTAACCTTTAATCCGCTAGCTAAATCAATTAATTCCTTAGTTCGTTCTATATCAATCTTATTTTCTTTATTTAATATACCAAATACTACAGTTTCTACACCTAACTCTTTACAAATAACTATATCTTTTTTCATTATTTCAAATTCATCATTTGAATAAACAAAATCTCCACCTCTAGGTCTTATTATTACTGCTATAGGTATATTAATATTTTGCGTTGCTAAATATATAGTTCCATAAGACGGAGTTGTCCCACCTTCACCTAGGTTATCACAAAGCTCAATTCTATCTGCTCCTTGTAACTCTGCTTTTTTAGCCTCTTTATAACATCCAACACAAGCTTCTAATAAAATGCCCATAAAATTCCTCCATTGTACTCTTTTAAGTTAAATTTCAATTTATACTTTTCTGTATTTATCTTTTTAAAACACCACATTCATTTAACTCTTTTCTCAATTCATTTATATTTTTAAATTGAATCCCCTTAATTCCTTCTTCACCTGCTCCTTTAACGTTTTCAAGGACATCATCTATAAAAATACTTTCTTCAGGAATTAAACCATACCTCTCTAAAAGCCTATTATAAATTTCTTTTTCTGGTTTTAAAAGCTGTTCTCTAAATGATACAATCCCACCTTCAAAAAGGTTAAAAAACTCATATTTTTCTGTTACAATCTCAAATGCTTTTGAATGAAAATTTGATAAATAGTATATTTTATACCCATCATCTTTAAGTTCTTTTATAATATCAACAGTCTCATTTAAAGGTGTTAACATTTCATACCAGTTTTCAAAAGCTAACTCTATTATATCTTTACTTTCAATATTTCTACTAACTATATTTTTAATTGCTACTTCTTCTGTAATAGTTCCTCTATCTAACATCGGCCACTCTTTGCTTTTAAAAATACTATCTAATACCAATTCTTCACTTTTAGTATCATTTAATTTGTTCTTTAAATATACCTTTGGATTATAATCTAAAACTACATTTCCTAAATCAAAAATAATATTTTTATACATACCTCTCCTCCTTTATACATATCTAACTTTATTTATAATTATATCATCTAAATAAATAACAATACAAAAAAATCATGTCAAACTTCATGACATGATTTTCTATAATGATTTATTCACCTTTAAAGGTAAATAAATATTCTGGCTCAAATTTAACCTTTATCTTTTCATTAATATCAAATACCATTTCTTCTTTTGAAATAGTAAAATGTATTAAATTTGATTTATTTGACTTAATGCTCCTAATATATAAAGTATAATCAAAAGGATTTTCTACTATATTTTCAATACTCATAGTAAATACATTTTCATCATTTTCTTGCCCTTTAAACAACTTAATATTATGGGATCTTATTGCTATATAATCAGTATCTCTATTGTTACTTGAACATTTTAATTTTAAATCCCAATCTTCAGCTAAAATCAAATTATCTTCTAGCTTTTTAGCCTTTGATATATTCTTACAGCCAGTAAGCTTAGCTTCTGCAAAACTTAAAGGATTTTCAAATAAAAGATTTTTTTCTCTAATATTACTAGCCTTTCCACTATCAAAAACTATAATTTTATCACAAACTCTATAAGCCTCTGCAATATCGTGAGTTACAAAAACAACTGTCCCATTATAATCCTTTAAAATTTCTACAAGCTCTCTTTCCATTGTAGCTCTTAAGTGATTATCCAATGCAGAAAAAGGTTCATCTAAAAGCAAGATATCTGGTGAAGTAATAAGAGCTCTTGCAAGTGCAACTCTCTGTTGTTGTCCACCTGAAAGCTGCCATGGATATCTCTTTTCTAGTCCTTCTAATCCAAATTTTTTAATAAAATTAGATGATAATTTATTCTTTTCTGCCTTACTTATCCTATCTAATCCAATTTCAATGTTGTCTTTTATAGTCATATGAGGAAATAAGGCATAATTTTGAAATAAAAATCCTACTTTTCTATCCTTGGTCTTTACATTTATTTTTTTTTCTGAATCAAAAAGTACCTTATCATTAATTATTATTTTTCCACTATCAGCTTTTTCAATACCTGCTATACATTTAAGCGTCATACTTTTTCCTGAACCCGATGCTCCTAAAAGGCCTATAATACCACCTTTACTTTCCATAGAAACATCTAAATTAAAAGAAGATAATTCTTTATTAATATCTATATATAAACTCATAATTATCTCCCCCTATTGCCTATTATTTTTTGTTGAGTATCACACCAATAATTTAGTAAAAATATCATTATAAATGAAATTGCAACTATAATTAAAACCCAAAGCATAGCCTTATTCATATCTCCACCTTCAACAGCAAAGAATATTGCCACTGGCATTGTTTGTGTTTTTCCTGGTATATTACCAGCAATCATTAAAGTCGCCCCAAATTCTCCTAACGCCCTTGCAAAACTTAATACCAATCCACCAATTATTCCTGGCCATGCAAGTGGCATTGCAATTTTAAAAAATATCTTAGTTTCACTTAAACCTAATGTTCTTGCTGCTGAAATCATATTCTTATCTATTTGTTCAAATGCAGAACGACAAGTTCTATACATCATAGGAAATGCAACTACAGTAGCAGCTATAACTGTTGCACTCCAGCTAAATATAATATTTTTATTAAAACTCATAAAAATCTTTCCTACAAATCCATTTTTCCCACAAATAAGTAATAAGAAAAATCCTATAACAGTTGGTGGCAATATTAGAGGAAGAGTGAAGATTCCATCTATGAATCCTCTACCTCTTCCTTTATAATTAGCCATTTTATAAGATATAAATATCCCTATTATTGAAGTTATAATAGTTGCAAGAAAGGCCGTTTTAAGCGATATCCATAAAGGTGAAAAATCCATAACTTATAACCTTACTTTCTTCAATTTAACTCTACAGAATATTATTCTACAGATTTATATCCATACTTTTCAAATATCTTTTGTGCTGCATCAGTAAATAAGAAATCTTCAAATTTCTTTGCTTCATCAGCATTAGTTGAATCTTTTATAACAGATACTGGATAAGTAATTGATGAATGATTATTTACTTCATCAATATTTTCAACTATAGTAACACTATCACTACTTAATGCATCACTTAAGTATACAAATCCTACATCTGCATTTCCTGATGCAACCCAAGCTAAAACTTCTTTAACATCTTTAGCAAAAACCAATTTATCAGTAATACTATCTTTTATTCCTGTATTTGTTAATACTTCATCTGCATATTTACCAGCTGGAACACTTTCTGGTTCACCAACAGCTATATGAGTAACTTTATCACTTTTTAAATCATCAAAGCTAGTAATATCAATTCCATTAGCTGCTACAAGAACTAAAGAATTTTCAACTAAATCTTTTGTTGTATCATCAACTAATAATCCCTCATCTTTTAATGCATTCATTTGCTTTTGCCCTGCAGAAATAAATAAATCACAAGGTGCTCCCTGCTCTATTTGTTGTTGAAGAGAACCTGATGAACCATAGTTTACAACTAAAGTAACATTTTCATTACTCTTCTTATATTCTGTTTCTAAATCAGCCATTACTTCTTTTAAACTTGCAGCTGCAGATATATTTAGCTCTACAGGAGCCTTTGCCTCTGTATCACCTTTACTAGTATTCTCCCCCTCAGTACCTTTACCACAACCTACAAATAATAAGCTACAGCATAGTAACATTGAAATCATTCCTAATTTCTTCATTATTACATCCTCCATTTCCTTTAAATAAACATGTTTTATTATGTTTTGTTTAGTTTTGTCATGTTTGATACAAATAGATAGTATCATATATCGTTAATTCTTGCAATTTATTTATTAATAATGCTAAAATTATCATAATATATAGGAGGGATAACATGGACTTAAAATCTTCTTTGACTCCACTAGAAGTGTCAGAATTACTAAAAATAACGAAAAATACTGTTTATGAACTTATAAAACGCGGTGAATTGCCAAGCTATAAAATAGGGAAAAAAATTAGAATTGATATGCATGATGTAGAAGAATATATACGCAATCAAAAAATTGGCTCTAAGCAGCTAAAATATACTGAATCTCAAAATAATACATTTGAATCAAAAGCTAATATACCCAAGCAGAAAACTCATAATTCTATTACATTAAGCAATCAATCTACTAACGAAATTATAATTTCTGGTCAAGATATCTTATTAGATATTTTAGCAAGATACATAGAAGAGCTATATCCTGATTTTACTGTTTTACGCTCCTACAAAGGGAGTTATAACGGCTTGTATGATTTATATAACAATAAAGTTTCTATAGCTTCATGTCACCTTTGGGATGGTGACAATGATAACTATAATGTAGATTATGTTAAAAGACTTGTTCCTGGAACATCTTGCGTACTTATCAATTTAGCCTATAGATTACAAGGTTTTTATGTTGCTAAAGGAAATCCATTAAATATAAAATCTTTTGAAGATTTAATTAATAATAAAATTAAATTTGTTAACAGAGAAAAAGGTAGCGGTGTTAGAGTCTTACTTGATGAAAAGCTAAGATTACTTAATATTGATCCAAACTGTATAAATGGATATTATAATGAAGAAACTTCGCATTTAGCCGTTGCAAGTACAGTTGGTCGTGGAGATGCAAATGTTGGAATTGGCAATAAAAAAGCTTCTATGCAAGTCGAAACTATTGATTTTATACCAATTCAGACTGAAAGATATGATTTGATTATAAAAAAAAGTGATTTAAATAATCCAATTTATCAAAATATTATTTCCATTTTATCTTCTGATAAATTTAAAAATGAGCTACAAGGAATTGGTGGGTATGATCTAAAAGATCTTGGTAAAATAATAGCAACTACTTAATCATAATTAATTTTCTATTAATCTATGCAAATAATCAAAAACTAATAATTTAAATAGAAATAGTTATTATTAATTAAGTTTTAATACTAAACCAATTAATTTTTATACTACTCTACTATAAATAATTAATAAATAATATACCAATACTTATATATTACAAAGCACTTATTTATCACTTAGGCAATTTAATTTTAGGGGTTACATTTTACTAATTTATTTTTAAATAAGTGCTTTGCAAACTATATAAAAATTTTAAGGGTTTAGCTTTTTGAAGTAATATCAAAAAGATAATAGAAATTTAAATGTAAAAAAGACAACAGTACCTTAAGATAACCTTAAGGCCCCATTGCCTTTGTTAAACGAATTAAATTTACTATCATTATGAGATAATAATATCATTATTTCTATTTTTTGTCAAATATTCTATTGATTTTTTTCATAAAATTCTTTTAATTCATCTGTAAATCCTAATCGATTCTCTTCTAAACTACCTAATCTAAAGAAACAGTTACCTTTAACATTAGATATTGTTCTTGAATATCTAATTTGATTTATTACCTCATTTTCATTTAACCATGCATCTCCATAAGTTGAATCATTTATTTTATAAACAGCATTTCCTATATATAGCTCTACATTTGTTCCTTCAACTTGCTTAGCCCACCAATCAACAAGAATAGAATAAGGTGCATTTTTATTATCAAACTGCCAGTATATTTGTGGAATAATATAATCAATATATCCTTCTTTTATCCACTTCCTTGAATCTACATAAACATCATCATAACTACTTAATCCACTTGTTGCACTACCTCCAACTGACTCCCCATTTCTCCATATTCCAAATGGACTTACTCCAAATTTCAGGGTAGAATCTTTTGATTTTATTGCATTATTTAGTTCACTAATAAATGTATCTACATTATTTCTTCTCCATTCTTCCTTTGTAAAAAATCCTTCACCATACTTTTTATATGTTTCATCATCTGAAAACTCTAATCCATTAACTGGATAAGGGTAAAAATAATCATCAAGCACAACTCCATCTATATTGTATTTATCCACTACTTCTAAAATTAAATCTATTACATATTGCCTTACCTCTGGTATTCCAATATCTAAATAACTATATTTATCATATTTTACAATCCAGTCTTTATTTTCTTTTAAAGGACTACCTTCTGGTAATTCATTTATATAATTATCTAAATTAAATTTTTCTGAATTACTATCTATTCTAAATGGATTAAACCAAGCTTGTATTTCAATTCCTCTTTTATGAGCTTCTTTTATTGCAAATTCTAATGGATCATATCCAGGGTCCTTTCCCAATTCTCCAGTTAAATATTTTGACCATGGAGAATACTCTGACTCATATAAAGCATCTCCCATAGGTCTTACTTGAAAAAATACAGTATTCATATTATTATCTTCAATAAAATCTAATTTTTCCTTTAATAATTCCTGTTGCATCTTATTATTGTTATAACTTCCTACCTCCGGCCAATCTAAATTATTAACTGTTGAAAGCCATACCCCTCTCATTTCTCCTTGCTCCTTAAACTTGCTATTAAAAGTCTCATTACTATTATCTTTTTCAGTTACTTCTTTTTCATTACTACTATTTCTACTATTTATTTTGTCTAGCTTAATATTTAAAACTATTGCCACAACTATCCATATAGCAATAAAAATTATAAAAAACTTGTACCATTTTTTCATCCTCAATCACCCATTACCCAAAGTAAATATTTTCTTTATCTTTTACATAATTTTATTCTCTATATGAGATATACTCTTTTCTCTAAAAAATTATTCCATATTATTTATTACTCTCGTATACTATTTAAATATAACAAACTATACACAACCTTAAAAATATTTCTTTTTTAATACAATAAAAAAATAGCCTAAGTAAATAGGCTATTTTTATATATTATAAAGCTTTTAAAGCTACTGCATTTAAAATACTCCATGGTTTATTAAAATGTGGTTGGAAGAAGAAATCTGTCATAGCTAATTCTTCAATAGTCATTTCATTTTGAATTACAACTGATAAAGTGTTCATAAATTGTGTTAAATCTATATCAGAAATTATTTGTCCACCAATTACTCTTCTTGTATCCTTATCAAATACTAATTTAACAGTAGCTGGTAAGTATGTTGGCATAAATTCTGGTCTATAGTTATCAGTTAATTCAACTGAACCAACATTCATTTTAGTAGTAGCTTTAGCAACTTCTTCAGTTAATCCTGTTGATGCTATACATTTTTCGTAAATTTTTATTCCTGAAGTACCTTGTGTTCCCATATATTTTAATGTAGGCTCAACTATATTTCTTGCAACTAAAGTTCCCATTCTTACAGCATTTGTTGCAAGTGGAATATATCTTGTATCATGAGCAGGATTATATTTAACAACACAACAATCTCCAGCTGCAAAAACATCTTCTTTACTAGTTCTCATATATTCATCAATTATAATAGCTCCGTTTGGTAATGTATCTAACTTTCCTTGTACTAATTTAGTATTAGGTGCAAATCCAATACATAATACTACTAAATCGCCTTCATAACTTCCCTTTTCAGTAACAACTTTAGATACTTTTCCATTTTCTCCTTCAAACTTAGATACCTTTTCTCCTAATACTAAGTTAACTCCTCTATCTGTAAATTCTTTTTCTGCGATATCAGTAAACTCTTTATCTAAGTATTTTGCCATTATTCTTTCTTCAGCATCAATTAAAGTTACTTTTTTACCTTGCATCTCAAATGCTTCTACTAACTCAACCCCAATATATCCAGCACCAATTATTACTACATTTTTAGCGGTTTTTGATTTTTCTATAATTTCAACTGCATGGTCATGATTTTTACATAATAAAATATTATCTAAGTCTCCACCTTCAAATCTTGGTACTATTGGCCATGAGCCTAATGTTAAGACTAATTTATCGTAATTATCTTCAAACTCTTCATTAGTTAAAAGATTTTTAACCTTTAACGTTTTATTATCAAAATCAATATTTAAAACTTCATGCTTCATGTTTGTTATAACACCCATTTTAGCTAAGTTTTCAGGTGAGTTGTAGAAAAGGTTCTTAGTTTCTTTTATAACTCCTCCTACATTTAATGCAATTCCACAAGATAAAAATGATAAATTATCATTTTTTTCATATATTGTAATTTCACTTTCTGGGTGAAGTTCCTTTAAATTAACTACTGCTGCAGTTCCTGCATGAGTACATCCTACTACTACTATTTTCATATTAATTCCTCCTAGAGCTAATAAATATTTTTAAATATTTATTACTAATCAATAATTATTTTCTTTGATTAAATCATACTACTTTACTAAGAAATAGTAAAGAGGTTTTATAAAAAAATTGTCTTTTTTTTAACAAGCACTTTTTGGTAATTACTTTTAGCTCCTTACTTTTTATTTTTTCTTAATTCTATATTCTTTATGTATCTATATATTAACTAATTCATTAATACAAAAAATCTACTATTATCTTTTATTCATTTATAATTACATTATTTTTTATTAAAATTATATTTTTATAGCTTTATAAACTAAGAAACTTAGTATACTGTTTTTCCCCTTATATCTTTATTTTCTTATATCTAAACCTTTTTATTTTGGATTTCTTTCTTTTTATTGCTCTTTATATCGTTTTCACTTAATTTAAACATTTTTTTATCTCAATTTGGCACACATTAAATATTACCTCATAAAATACAAGTAAATAAATTATATAAAGAGGTTTGTATATGGGAAAAAGTGCATGGGAATATGCCCTAGAAATTATTTCAATAGCTACTGATATCGATGAATTAAACACAAAATTAAGTAAAACAGATAAAATTAGTGAACGTGAAATCCTTTCATCAAAAATCGATAGTCTTGAAAATAAACTATTTGAAATTAAAGACAAGCTAAAATCAATTAATATTCTCTAGCTTATTTATACTTATAAAAAAGGAGAATTCAATCTAAAATCACCTTACATTAAAGTATATTTTAAACTAAATTCTCCTTTTTTAATTATTATATTAATATCTTTCACTTTTAAACAATGTAAAAATATTTCCACTAACTATTATCAATGCAATCGTAAAAAAGAAATAATATTTATCTATATTCTGACTTAGAGTATTTTCTTCAATTTCTTCATTACTGATGTTATTATGTTCTTTTTCTTTATTTAATTCACTATGTATATTCTCTTCACGATTTATATCTACTTCTGGATTTACATCTACCTCAGGCTTTTCTCCTAACTCAGGTATTTCTTCATTCTCAATATCTTCTTGTATTTCATCACTAATATTTACTATCTCTGCTAAATCCCTTACTAGCAGAAGATATCCATCAGTACCCTCAACTACAATACCTACTATTGAAATTACATCTCCGACTTTAATTTTTGACTTCCATTCATATTCTAAATCACATTTGATACTATTTTCTATAAAGTTATCTATATAAACTACAGCTTCTCCACTTCCATCGTTAATATAAATAATATTTTCAACTATAGATGTTACTTTTCCTATAGTTTTCACCAACATACCTTCATTTTTTTCTTGCATACTATCAAATGTTGAAAATTCTATTGGCAATATTAAATTTATTCTTTCATCAATTATTTGTAAATCATAATTTTCATCTTGCAATTTAATTTGCGCATTACCAAATTTTGAACTTACACGTCCAGTTACTCTAACCTTTTGACCTAGCTTTACTTTAGATTCTATAACTCCATAAACCTCTATTCCGCTAGTATCATCCTGAACATAGATAACATTATTAAATAAATTGCTATTTGACTCGGCCTTAGATGCTACAGTAACATAGCCTTCAACAATTACTTTCTCTCCCAATTTATCCAGTATATTATCACTATTTTTATCAATTTTAACAGACAAAATTGAACTTAATTCTATTTTAGGTACTGGCGCTAAATATCTTAAAAGCATATTAGTTATTTCATAATTAGAAAAATTGCTATCACTAATTTCATCTTCATAATAAAAATTTGTACCTGATATAACTATCTTCGAATTATTATCTAATGTTTCGATAGCTAGTCCTACTACTTCTCCCTTATTTACTGAAACATTATCATTTTGCTTATCATAATAATGTCCATAAGTACTTTCATGACCTTCGATTAATACTTCTATATTATCACTTGATTAAGGAATAATTAAAGTTGATCCATTAAAAAATTTAAATTTCTTATCTACATCAATTCCTACTAATAATTCGCTTTCTATATTATATTTATTAAAACTTAAATTATAATTTTCTCCATCATTTATATCATTATCAATAGCTTGATCATCATTTAATCGTATTTTTGCCCCAATTGCTTCTAAAATATGATTTCCTTTCTTAGCATATTCACAATTTGAATTTTCATCATAAATATCTGAACTAGATGTTATTATAAGATTTCCTCCACCACTTATGTATTTAGTTATTAAATTTATTTCAACTTGAGATGCAATGTTTATATACTCTTGCGTTAAAATTAATAATTTTGCTTCACTTAAAACTTGATTTGATAATACGTTTTCATTTAAAACTAATTTCATTCCATTTTCTTTGACAATATTTTTTAATGTTTTCAGGTTATCATCTGATTTAACTCCATTATTATACCCCTGTTGAACTACAACCTTAGATAATTCCTTCATTTTTGATACTTTTATATCAACACTACTATTACTCTCTATTTTGATATTATCTTCTTTTATAGTATTATTATCTAACTTGCTACTATTTTTAGTAATATATCCACTTACTTTAACTTCAATAGTATATCTCCCAGCCTTATTAAAATAATAATCTATATATGTATTTATACTTTCTCCTGCTAAAATTTTATCTATGTTAACCACCTTAATTGGCTTTAATTTACTTTTTGTAAAATATTCAATTTTAACCCTATTAATCTCAACCAATTTTGTATTATGTATAACAGTTTCAATCTTTATTTCTTCATTTTCCACAATCAAATCACTATCTTCTAGTACATTATTCTTTATATCAATTATTTTTTCATTATAAGTACTAAATTCTAACTCTCTACTATTCTCTTCAGCTCTTACAGTTATGCAAGGTGAAATCACTTGACTTATAGCCAATAAAAACACTATTAACATACATATACATGCATTACCCACTATTTTAAATAAACCCATTTTGTCCCCCTTATGAACATATCTTCTTATGTTTTATCTTGATTTTACCATAAAAGTTAATTTACTAGAAGTATATTTACTTTATATTCCGTATACTTCAAATTATATAACCTAGTTTACATATCAAAAGCTCTAAGTGTTACCCTAGAGCTTTCTTGATTATTTTCTTAATTCTTTTTTCTTATATACAATTGCTATTCCACCTACAGTACATAATAAAGCAATTATTATATAATACATATTATTAGTCCCTCCAGTTTGAGGTAATATACTACCATCAACAGTGCTTGACTTTTCAGCAATTATGAATTTTCCTATTTTATCTGTTGTAAATACTATAGTGTTACCATCAACTTTAGTTTCTACTATTTCATATTTCTTATTTTCTTCATTATAGTAGAATGCAGATAATTTAGATTTATTTAATCCTTTTAATTCATCATCTGTTAATGTAATAGATATTGTAATTCTTCCGTCCTTTGCAGTTGTGATCTTAGTAGATTTATCTCTATTCTTTATAGATAAGTCTATTTCATAAACTTTATTTACTGCCTTTAAGCCCTTTGTAATAGTATCATCATTACTCTTCTTTAATTTAACTATTACAGAAGAACCATCTACAAGTAACTCCTTATCAAATACACTAAATGGTATTAATAATGTTTGATTACCATTAGTTATTTCTATAGAACCAGTACCATTTTTAATACTTTCTATATCAGTAATCTCAACAATAGCTTCATCACTTGGCTTACTAATATTAATTTTATTATTACCATCTTTATCTGTAATTTTATCAACTTTTATAGTTCCATTTTCTTCTGGCTTAACTTCAACAGATGTATCATCATCTTCATCCTCTTCAGAATCTTGCTTTTCTACTGTAACCTTAATTTCTTTAGTAGCCTCTTTTCCATTTTGATCAACTACTTTATATATAACTTTATAATCCCCTTCTTTAGAGGTATCAACTGTATTTTCAATTACCTCTAATTTTTCTGTAATATCATTTCCTTCTGCATCACTTGCAGTAATGCCTTCTAATACATTGAATTCATCGCCAAGCTTTAAAACTCTATCATTTGCATTAATAGTTGGTCCTGGTATTTCTTCACCTTCAGCTAATCTTGTTATTTCTAATGATAAATCTTTTGTCGCAAATCCTATTGCTTCTTCATTATTATTAAATATATCTGGGTTATTTTTATTTTCATCTGTTGGCTCAATGTGAATATTAATATCGTTTTTACCAACATTTAATTTAACTTGATGCACAAAATTACCGTTTTCATCAACTTCAACTTTTTCACCATTTATAGTTAAGTTCGGATCTAACATTGAATTACCTTTAACTGTAATAGTGTCATTCTTTGTATAGCTTCCATTTGATGGATCTAACACAACTACAGGCATATCCTTCCATCTTACCACTTCATTTTCAACAAGCATTTTACCATTACCTTGATTAACTACTGTAATTTTTTCATTACCACCTTCTCCAGTAGTACAACCATACTTACTTTGATTAGCAGCCTTTGGATTTGAATAATTCATTAATGCTTCTTGATCCCAAGCTCCACCTTTAACATACTTATATTCAATTTCTTCACCTTCTAAAACTGAAATAGTATAAGTCCAGTCAGCTGTAACAGCACCATTCCTGCTCATTTCCCATGAGTTTACATCCCATCCATTCATTCCACCTGGCATTGTTATTACAGCATCAAGTGGTGTATATGAAGGTGCATGTAATTTAAACGTTACTTCTACCATAACTAAATCTGGTGTAACATCAACTAAATTTGATTTAATTGAATTACCACCATTTGTATAAGCAATTACTTCATACTTATATTCAGTTTTATTTTTTACATCTGTATCTTTATAAGATACTATTGACTTATCTTGAATTCTTGCAACTACAACTCCATTTCTAACAATTTCATATAGAGCTATATTATTTTCTCCAACAATATTCCAGCTTAAATTAACTTCTCCTGATTGCGCTTCAGGTGTGTTTAACTCAATAGCTTCTGCTGGAGATACATTATCATTAACAGCTAATTTAAATGATTTAACTTCTGTAGACTTTATGCTATCCTTGTCATTAAATCCATAAGTTCCTTTAGTAGTAAACTCAAACTTATATTCATACTTTCCAGCTTTATTTGCTATAAATGACGCTGTAAATACGTCATTATTACCATTTTCCTCTAAATAAGTCCCTTTGAATGTTGTAAATTCCTCATCTCCAGGATATTTAACTAGTAATCTTCCAACTAATCCTTCAGATGCTCCTTCTACGTTTGAAACATTTTCTATATATACTTCAGAATTAACATTTATAGATGATGATATATCAACCTTATCAGCTTTTACGTCACTCAAATTACCAAGCCATGTAATTTCTGAATGTGGAGTTAATCCATCACTCCAAGATAAAGGTGATTCATTTCCATCTTTATCTATTGCACTTACTGCAAAGTATAATCTATTACCATTTGTTAATTTATCAATTGTAATCTCAGTATTATCTACTATCTCAACTTCTATTTGTAAACTTCCCTTAAAACTTGAAGAATAAACCTTATATTCTTTTGCTCCTTTTACAGAATCCCATTTTAAAGTTACTTCTCCATTTCCTTCAATTCCTGTAATATTACTAACTGAATCAGGTAATTTTATAACATTTATACTTGTCATCATTCTACCAGTCATTGCAGGAATAGTTATTTCAACTTTTCCATCTTTAACTGAAATTTTATAATCAGAATCTAGTCCATCGATGAAATTAGTACCATTTCCAGTAAATTCTTTTAAATCTAAAGTTATTTTAGCATCACTTTGTGTAGGATTAATAGCTACTATAGCATGTTTATCCTCATAGCTTCTTCCATATACATATACTCCTTCAGTACCAGTATATAAAGTTGTTAAATCTCCATAAGAAAATAATTCTTTATTATTTTCTCTAACTGCTCCAATTGCTTCATAAAAACTAACTAATGAATCATCCTCATTACCCCATGGGTAAGTTCTTCTACAATCTGGATCTTTAGATCCTGTAACTCCTGCTTCGTCTCCATAGTAAATAGTAGGAGCTCCAGCATAACCAAATTCAAATAAAGCAGCAAGCTTTAATCTTTGCTTTCCTAGATTTTCATCATAATTTCCAAGTTCAGCTCTTTCAGAAGAATCACTTCCTCCTCCTAATACATAAATTGCTCTTGCAACATCATGAGATCCCATTAAGTTCATTAATGCATAAAATGCTTCTTCTGGATAATCTTCATAAACAGCCATTAATGTATCATTTAATCTTGTTGCATTACCATTTTTTTAATAATCAATTAACGCTGCTCTTATTCTATAATTCATTACTGAATCATATTGATCACCAACAAAATATTTTGAAGCATCATCCCAGATTTCACCTAAAATAAGCGTTTCACTATTATGCTCCTTCATAACTTCTCTAAAGTCATTCCAAAATACTGTATCAACCTCATTAGCAACATCAAGTCTCCAACCATCTGCTCCCCAATCAATCCATTGTTTCGCAACAGAATCTTCATCTTTGTAGATATAATCAACTAACTCTTTGTTGTTCCATTCACTTGCTTTATTAACAAATTCGTCATTTTCACTAGCTAAACCTAATTCAATAGCTTCTTCCTTAGTTACTGATTTAAATTCTGGTAGTGAATCATATCCCCACCATCCTTGATAATCATATCTTTCATTTGTTGTTCCAACATCAACCTTAGTATTCTTAATATTGAACCATAAATGCCATTTTTCTTCACTAAATGTTTGTCCATCTTCAACAAAATAGGCATCTGCCTTAGTCATTGCAGCTTCTTGTGTTATTGCCTCATTATTCATTGAATCATATACATATGACCAATATTCATATGCACCAACTGTATCATATTTACCATATCTATCAAAATAAATAGAATCATCACCAACGTGGTTAAATACACCATCTACAATTAAGTGCATTCCTCTACTTTTTAATTCTGCAGTAAATGCCTTAAATTCTTCTTCTGTTCCAAACATAGGATCTAAAGTTTTATAATCTGTAGCATCATATTTATGATTTGAAGAAGCCATAGAAATAGGATTTAAATATAATGTATTAACTCCTAATCCTTGCAAATAATCTAATTTTTCTTGAATTCCTTCAATATCACCACCAAAGAAATCATTTGACCATATTCCATCACCAGAATATGCTCCATCAATATCATCCATCCCATTTTCACCCAATCTCGGATTATCTGGTAGTGAGTTCCAAGTTTCATGAGCTTCTATTGGTTCCTCTCCTCTTGCATTTTCTTTAGCTGTATCATTTGATTCCTCACCATTAAAAAATCTATCAGGGAAAATTTGATAAACAACTGCCTCTTTCATCCAATCAGGAGTTTTATAATCTTTATCATAAACAGTAAGTTGGAAGAATAGTCCATTTTTATCTCCTACAGTTCCAGTTTTACCTTCGCTACCATCTTCACAATAGTATTTTACAGTATCACCATCACCAGCAATAAATTTATATCCATAAACTCCAATTTCGTCTGGTGTAAATGTAGCTTCCCATATATCAACTTGTTCTTCATCTACAGTAATTGTCGATACTTTTTCCATATTATAAAGGTCTGATCTGTTTGTATTAGTATTTCTTACTAATACTCTAGCATATTGTAAATCACCTTTTTGTGCATGCATTCTAACTGTTACATCAGTTCCCTCAGCAACTGCTCCAAATGGATATTTATATAGGTTATCCCAAGTATTGTGATATAACATATCACCATTTACCTGTCCATCTAAATCTATTATTTCTTTTGAAGCTAATGGTGAATGATAACCAAAGGCTTCTTTGCCTTGTGTTACGTATATATCTAATGTTCCATCATTAGATACATGCCTCAAATCAATAAATCTGTTAATATCTACATCCTTTTCAGCCCATTCATTATCACCTTCAGTTTTCTTAACAATGAACCCCATCTTAGTATCATTAATTAGGTTTTCATATACCTTAGTTGCTACTTTACCATAACTATCTTCTGAAGTTAATTCTAATGTTTCTCCATCTGTACCATCTAACCATTCCCATATATTCCAATTGTCATAGTCTTTACTATTTCTCTTATAATGAATATTTACAGTAATTTCTTCATATTCTTTTATAAATGCCCTTTGGATAACACTCTTTGGATTTTCCTTTTCACCATAAATTACAACGATTTCATTATTATCATTATTTAGATCAGAGATTTCATATTTTAAATCTCCAGTTGCCTTATTATCCCAACCTTGTCCTTCTTTTACTATAATCCCCAGCTCACCTTCTGTTACATTAGCTGGTAATTCTAATAACGCATATGCTCCTTCTTTATCTATATAATCAAACTCAACAAATTTTCCTACTTCCCCCGGATACCATGTCCAAAATCCCCAGTTTTCGTATTTAGTTTCTCCTTCTTTTACAAATCTTACTTTTACTGTTTTTTTCTCTTGTTGCTTTGGTACAACAATTACTGAATTTTCTCCATTAACTTCTGTATTCAACGAGTCTTTAAATGCACCTTCCCAATTATCACCTTCACATGGTTTAAATTTATATTCATATGTTCCTGGTTCTAAGTTGATCGTTGTAGAAAAAATGCCTTGTTCATTTTTTTCCATTTTTATTTCTTTAGATGTATTCCACTCAACCATCGATCCAATTAAATATAAATTTTCGCCTTCATATTCAGCTCTAAATGTTACACTACCATCTTCATTAATTTCTGGACTTTTTAATTCTGATTCACCTTCTACTGAAATCAATGCATTAGAAGTAAAATCACCTTCTTCAGAATGCTTAGGATTTAATGGGTCCCCTTGCCAATCGCCAAATTCTTGATTACTTGTGTCTGGAGACCAAGTTACTATTCCATATTCATAATTTCCTGGTGCAAGATCTAATGTTACAGACCAAATATTTGAGCTACTTTCATTTATCATCTCATGTAAAACTGACCATTCATTATCAAAAGATCCTTTTACTGCAACTCTCGTTTCTGTTCCATTACCTAAATAATATAATGTAACCTTTCCATTACTAACCTGTGGATTAACTACAACTGCTGGATTATTACCCTTTTTATATGAATTTAATGGATCACCCTTCCAATCACCATTAATATCATCAGTAGTTGTATCTGCCCAAGTCACAATTCCATATTCATTTATTCCTGATATTCCCTCAACTGTGGTTGTCCAAATATTATTTTCACCTTTTATCATATCAATTGTATTCCAACCACTAAATTCACCCTTTACCTTTACAGCATTTTCTGTTCCATCACCTTGATAATTAAAAGTAACAGTTCCATCACTATTAACTACTGGGCTTTTTAATACTGTTTCAGCCAAAACATCACTCACACCGTTAGGAAACGGTACCAGATTTAGACAAAATAATACTAACATCATTACTGCTACTTGCCATTTGTACTTCATTAATCCCCTTTTTTTCATAAATTTCTCCTCCCTATTTTTTAATTTAAAAGAAAATATCTATTTAGGAAATCGTTTCCAAATATCTATATTATCTTTTAAATTTACTTTACATTCTTATTGTAAAGTATTCCCATGGTTTATTTCTACCTTTTTTATATTTTTTGTGCATTTTAACAAATCTTTTTTCATATTATATATTTTATTTTTATTTAATGTTATAATTATTATATATACATAAATTAAAGGAGCTATGCCTATAACATAGCTCCTTTTCTCTTTAGTCACTTCCTAAATTAATGCCTAACATCCCAGAAAGAATGCCAACAACTACACAAAGTGAAAATTTCATCAAATCATATAATCCCAATGTAGCTTCTGCTCCAAATAAAACTCCAATAGCATATAAGGATATGTAAAATAAAACTCCTACAGAAAGTCCTACTAGCCAACCCTTATGACCATATAGTTTTGCTGCAAATATTGTTCCAAATATTAAGCTAATACTAGTTATAACTACATAAATGGCACTAAACATTCCTGAACTAATGTCTACAAAAGACATAACTAAAGATAAAATTGCAGTTAACACTGTTACTACTGCTATAGCTCCCACTACACCTTTTAGAACATTATTAAAATAGTCTTTCCACTCCATAAAAACACCCCCTTTTAGTTCATTCTATGACCTAAAAGGGGGTATTATTCTTTAATTATGCAACGTCTTTGCTTAATTTTTGAGCTATAGCATTCTTAGTAATTCTAAATCTTACTCTATCTGGACCTGATTGGATAACCATTTGATCTTCTTCGATTGTTATAATTTTTCCAACTATTCCGCCTCTTGTTAAAATTTCGTCATTTACTTTTAATTCTGATAACATTGTATTATACTTCTTTGTTCTCTTCTTTTCTGGAACTATTAATAAAAAGTACATAATTGCAAACATTGCTACTAAAGGTAATAGTGTAGCTAATAATTGTGCCATTTAAAAATCCCTTCCCTTCACATTCATCTTTAAGGATACATCGTAATATTTACTATGTATTAAATACTATACTTTATTTAAAATTATATGTCAATTCTATGAACAAATCAATTTCTAACTTTCACAAATTATTCACAAAACATAGTTTAGAATTTATTTTTTACAATTCCATTCTCTTAATTTTTGTTCTTTAAATTCACTATAAGTGCCATTATCAATTGCTGTTCTTATATCTGCCATAAGCTTGTTATAGAAGTATAAATTATGTAATACACATAATCTTAATGCTAGCATTTCTTTAGCTTTAAATAAATGTCTTATATAGCTTCTTGTATAATGCTTACATGCTGGACATTCACAACCTTCATCTATTGGTCTTTCGTCTAATTCAAATTTTGCATTCATTAAGTTTATCTTACCTTGCCCTGTAAATACGTGCCCATGTCTACCATTTCTAGCTGGTAGAACACAGTCAAAGAAATCTACTCCTCTATCTACAGCTTCTAATATATTTTCTGGAGTTCCAACCCCCATTAAATATATCGGTTTATCTTCTGGTAAGTGTGGTACTACAGCATCAATAACTCTATACATTTCTTCATGAGTCTCACCAACTGCTAATCCACCTATAGCATATCCATCTAAATCCATTTTAGCAATATGCTTAGCATGTTCGATTCTTATATCTTCATAACATCCACCTTGATTAATTCCAAATAACATTTGCTCTTTATTTATTGTCTCTGGAAGAGAATTTAATCTATCCATCTCAATTTTACATCTTTCAAGCCATCTATTTGTTCTTGCAACTGATTGAAGAACATACTCTCTAGTAGATGGATTTGGTATACATTCATCAAATGCCATTGCAATTGTTGATGCTAAATTACTTTGAATTTGCATTGATTCTTCTGGTCCCATAAATATTTTTTTTCCATCTATATGAGAATTAAAGTATACTCCTTCTTCTTTAATTTTTCTCATTGATGATAATGAAAATACTTGGAATCCACCTGAGTCTGTCAAAATTGGTCTATCCCAATTCATAAACTTATGTAATCCACCCATTTTTGCAACTACCTTGTCACTTGGTCTTAAATGTAGGTGATATGTATTTGAAAGCTCAACTTGGCATCCAATTTCCTTTAAATCCATTGAAGAAACTCCACCCTTAATTGCAGCTAAAGTACCAACATTCATAAATACTGGTGTTTCTATAGTTCCATGAGGTGTTTCAAATCTACCTCTTCTTGCCTTACCGTCTTTTTTTAATAACGTATATCTTTTACTCAAAACTTCACGTCCTTCTTAACTTATGTATTCTATTTTATTATCATTGAATCTCCAAAAGAGAAGAATCTATATCTTTCTTTTACAGCTTCATTATAAGCATTCATTACTTTTTCTTTTCCTGCTAATGCAGAAACTAACATTATTAATGTTGATTCTGGTAAATGGAAATTTGTTATAAGCTTATCTACTACTTTAAACTTATATCCTGGATAAATGAATATATTAGTCCATCCACTTTGTGCTTTAACAAATCCATTTTCATCACCAATTGTCTCTAAAGTTCTTGTTGATGTTGTTCCAACCGAAATAATCTTATTTCCACGCTTCTTTGTTTCGTTTATTATCTTTGCATCTTCTTCTTCCAAATGATAAAATTCCGAATGCATAACATGTTCATTTACATCATCAACCTTTACTGGTCTAAATGTACCAAGTCCTACATGTAATGTAACATATGCTATATTAATACCTTTTTCTTTAACTTCTTCTAAAAGTTCTTTAGTAAAATGTAATCCTGCAGTAGGTGCTGCTGCTGATCCTTTTTCCTTAGAATAAACAGTTTGATATCTTTCCTTATCATCAAGTCTTTCTGTTATATAAGGAGGAAGTGGCATTTCTCCAAGCTCATCTAAAACTTGTTCAAATATTCCATCGTAAGAAAATTCAATAATTCTATTTCCTTCTTCTATTATATCTACAACCTTACATCTTAACTTTCCTTCACCAAATACAAATTCAGCTCCTATTTTAGCTCTTTTACCTGGCTTAGCTAAGCACTCCCATTTATCTCCTTCAATTCTTTTTAAAAGTAAAAACTCAATTTTACCTCCACTTTCAGCCTTTTCTCCTATAAGTCTTGCTGGCATTACTCTAGTATTATTTAAAACTAATGTATCTCCTGGATTTAAATAGTTTATAACATCATAAAAATGTTTATGCTCTATCTCTCCAGTTTCTTTATCTAAAACCATTAATCTAGAATAATCCCTTCTTTCTAGTGGATGTTGAGCTATAAGCTCCTCTGGTAAGTAAAAATCAAAATCACTTGTTTTCATTATATATCTCCTAACCTTCAAAAAAACTAGTTTGCTTTTTTGTAACTTTTTTGCCCCTTATTCTACCTAAATGACTATAAGCCTTATCCGTAGCGGTTCTTCCCCTAGCAGTTCTAACTATAAATCCTTTTTGTAGCAAATATGGCTCATAAACATCTTCTATTGTTCCAAGCTCTTCCCCTATAAAATAAGATAATGTTTCTATCCCAACAGGACCGCCGTTAAAATTATCAATAATCGCTTCTAAAATTTTATTATCAACTCTATCAAACCCTTGAGCGTCTACCTCTAATAATTCTAACGCTGCTTTTGCTTCTTTAAAACTTATTAATGAATCAGAATATACCTCTGCATAATCTCTAACTCTCTTTAATAATCTATTTGCAATTCTCGGAGTTCCTCTAGATCTCCTAGCAATTTCATATGCACCTTCTTCAGTTATATCACACCCTAGAACAAATGCAGAACGTACAATTATTTCTTTCAATTGCTCTTCTGTATAATACACCATATCACACAAAACCCCAAATCTATCTCTTAAAGGAGATGTAAGCATACCTATTCTAGTAGTAGCTCCTATTAAAGTAAAATGTGGTAAATCTAATCTAATTGATTTTGCTGCTGCTCCTTTACCTATAACTATATCTAAAGCATAATCTTCCATTGCAGGATATAAAATTTCTTCAACACTTCTATTTAATCTATGTATTTCATCTATAAACAAAACATCATTATCTTTTAATGTAGTTAATATAGCAGCTAAATCCCCTGCTCTTTCAATAGCTGGACCTGATGTAATCTTTAAATCCCCACCCATTTCTTTTGCTATAATATTAGCAAGGGTAGTTTTTCCTAATCCTGGTGGTCCATATAATAAAACATGATCTAATGCTTCATTTCTTTTCTTTGCAGCGGTAATAAATATATTTAATCTTTCTTTTACCTTATCTTGACCAATATATTCATTGATTTTTTGAGGTCTTAAACTTAATTCACCATTCCCATCTTCCAGAATTTCATCTGGCGTGATAATTCTCTCCAAATTATATCACCTCTATCCCATTAATACTCTTAAACATTCCTTAATAATATTTTCAACTGATTCCTGTCTATTTACTTTCTTTAATGCACTTTCAGCTTCTTTTTCTGAATATCCTAAAGCTAATAATGCTCCTAAAGCTTCGCCAATTGAATTTGCATTACTTGGTACGATATCTTCAAATCCTTCTTGAATATCAACACCTTCTGATACTTCATCTGTTTTGATTTTATCTCTTAATTCTAAAATTATTCTTCCTGCTGTTTTCTTACCAATCCCAGGTGCTCTGCATAAATGCTTATCATCTTCCATAATAATAGCATACTTTAGATTATTTATTCTACTTATTGAAAGTAATGATAATGCAGCTTTTGCTCCAACACCACTTATTGAAATAAGCAGTTTAAACATTTCTAATTCTTCTCTATCCTTAAATCCGTATAATCCAATAAAATCTTCTCTTACTATTTGTTCTAAATACAACATCACTTCTTCCGAAACTTTAGGCATTTCAGCCATAGTAGCTCCTGAAGTAAATATTTTATATCCTATACCACCATTTTCTATAATAACATAATCTTTGTTAATTCCAATATACTTCCCTTTAATATATTCGTACATTTTTATCCCCCTCAATCTAAATAAATAGATTAAATATGTTTTTGTATCTTAAAAACTTTAATATTAATTATAAAACTTATATTCTTATATAATCTAACTTATACTTTAACATTTTAAAATAACTTTTTCAATAATAAAGAGTTATGCCATTGTATAAAGCATAACTCTTCATTATAATATTACTGACCAGTTATTGGATCTCCATATGGTTCCATAATATCTATAGATTCTGTATTAGTAAATATGTTATCTATTGCATAATCAAATATGTTTAAATCAATATGATTAGATAATAATTTTGATATTACCTCTTCTCTTTCATCAAAAAAAATAACTTCCTCTTGTATTTTTTCTATTATATCTCGTGTATTATATAATTTACACTCACCTTCTTCTACTCCAATTTTATAGCAAAGAACATTTGCAATATCATCAAAATCCTCAGTTAAATCTTCATATGCACCTACTACATCATTATTTCTTGTCCTAAAATAATAGTAGTTATTAATATATGCTTTTGCTGTTTCTTCATCATGAAATCCTATTATATTTCCGCTTGGCATCACTAACAAATAATCGAAGTTTGGTACAATACTCATCTCTTCGCCTCCTTAGTAGGTTATGCTAATATTTTTCCCTATGATTATCTTGTTATACAGGTGTGTATTTTCCTATAATGAAAGAGATTATAAACAGAAACCAAATTCTATTTATAATCTCTTTTTAGTGTAAAGATATATTAAACAACTCATTAAAATATTTGAGTTGTTGATTGGGTTACAAATTTATTAATTTTAAAAATTTAATTTCGTCTTAAAAGTAAATTTTCCTTATATGTATTTATTTAACGTATTTACTTTTAAGAAATAAAAGCAGACAATTTTTCTATAGCTTCTTCCTTTGTATCATAAGAATACTTAAAATTTTTTATTGCCTCTAAGTCATCACCATGTAAGAAACTTATTGGTCGATTATTAGTATATACATCTTCACTTTCTTCAATTGTTAAATTTCCTGAATCATCTGTTTTATATATAGCAAAATATCCATCTTTTTCTCCAAGATAGTATTTGTTAGGTTGTAAAACACTTGTTGTTCCTTCTTTTACAAAAACTACTTTATCATCTTCTAAAGATTCTAGGTTATATCCATTAGCTTCATAAAAATTAACAACAAATTGTTGATTAATATCACTTACTATAGAATTTTCTTTTTTAAACTCTAAAATGCTTTGTTCTTTTTCCACAACACCTTCATTCATTAACACAACCATCATATCATCACTTAAAATTTTAGAATTATTATAAACGGTTTTTTCATCATCTTCTTTTTCTTGTGAATACTTTGGATTTATTAATCTATCACTTATAATATATGCTACAAAAAAACTAACAACTACAGCAAAAACTATAATACCTGATAAAATTGAAATTTTTTTATTAAAATGCTTATTTTCAAATTTTACTTCTTCTTTATCTTTACCATGCATTTCATTACTCATAAATATCACTCCTTTTTCTGTAATTATTGACAGCTTTCATAATGATATTCATGAATAATTATTTTTTTATTATTTTTTTACCATTCGATAGTTAATATTGTACAATCTTCTTCCTTTAATGAAATCCTATATCCTTCAGATAATAGCCAATTTATTAATTTTGTTTGAATTTCTTGAGATTCATCTGCTATTGCCAATATAGCACTAATTTTATTTACCCCCATATTTTTCCCCATATCTATATTTTCTTGAATTTTATTTTTATGCCTTTCAAAATCTTTCCTATTTTTATTTTCTAAAAACTCCATACCCACTTTCCTCCTTATATAAAAATATGATTAATAAATTATAATACTATTTTTTTTAAAATATTAACTTTTTATATATTATTTTCTTAAATTGAAGTAATAAAATATAATTCTTCTTGATTTATCATATAATATTAAGTATAATTTATTTCTGAAATATAGACAGTTCGGGAACCTCCTGTCTTTAAACAAAACTAGGTAAAAATTTATTATTAAATTTAAATAGATAATATTTTGAATTAATTAGCTTCGATGTTTTAACTTATTATTTACTTCTAAATACTATCTATTATAGCCTTAGGTTCCTAATATTTTTTATTAGGAGGTTTTTCAAAAATGAAAAATGATATGACTAAAAGACTTACTAGAACTGCAATAATTGCAGCAATCTATGCAGTAGTAACTATTGCAATTGCACCATTTTCATATGGAAATATTCAATTCAGAATTTCTGAAATCTTAGTGTTACTTGCTGTTTTTGATCCATTATACATAGGAGGACTTACACTTGGTTGCTTAATTGCTAATATTTTAGGCCCTAATGGACCAATGGATGTTATATTCGGCACATTAGCCACATTTATAAGTGTATATGCTATCTATTTTACAGGTAAAGTAATCAAAAATTACAAAGTAAAATTATTAGTTGCTTCTATTTGGCCGACCTTATTTAATGGTCTCATCATTGGATGGATGCTAAACAAACTATATGGATTACCACTACTTCTATCTATTGGAGAAGTTGCTTTAGGAGAATTAGTAGTAATAACTATAATAGGTGTACCTTTATTCCTTGTTGCAGGTTCAAGATTTAAAAATGTAATGATGTTAAAGTAATTTTCAGGACAACCTTTTAAAGGATTGTCCTTTTTTATTTATAAATTAAAGAAGCTGTATCAGATTGAATTAATAAATTCAGTCTGAATACAACTCCTTTTTAATTGTTCAAAATTTTATACACTAATT